>DATGNG010000171.1:0-16680 GCA_035306865.1 Sphingobacteriaceae bacterium | reverse complement strand
AACTGACTATCACTTTTTGCGAATCGATTGAATCTACTTGTATCCCAATATAATCGGGTTCAATAGGCAATTGTCTCGAAAACCGGCGGTCCACCAGGACCAGCAGCTCGATCTTTGCCGGACGACCAAAAGCCTGAAGGGCATCCATTGCAGCACGGATGGTTCGGCCAGTCCACAACACATCATCGATCAGGATTACTTTTTTGCCTTCGACAATGAAATCCATATTTGTGCTGCTGGGTACCAAAGGTTCACTCCCCGCTCTTCTAAAATCGTCACGAAAAAATGTAATATCCAACTCGCCATAGGCGATCGGTCGCTCAGGCAGAATGGTTTCCAGTTCCTGACGGATCCGCTTGCCCAGATAGATTCCGCGCGGCTGGATTCCAATCAAGACCGTTTCAGAAAAATCTTCGTGGGTTTCAATCAATTGTCGGCAAAGACGCTGGATCGTGATCTGGAATTTAGGCGCATCCAATAAAACCGATTGCTTCATTTACTGAGATTGTATTTTTTTAAATGGCATGGATATACCTTGCAAACTTAAGGCTTTTTTTGGATTTAGCGAAGGTTCGGAATGCAATTTTTTCCATTATCTTTGGGAATAAAGGAATAAGAAATGGATATAGAAAACCTGATAAGGGCCCAAAGAGCGTTTTTCCTGAGCCAATGCACCAAAGAACCGGACTTCCGGCTTGCCCAGTTAAGGAAATTGGACGGACTGCTGAGAAAGCACGAAAACGATTTTTATCGTGCTGTTGAGGCGGATTTTGGGAAATCAGCCTTTGACACTTATACCACAGAAATCGGTTTTATCTATCAGGAAATCCGTTTTTATCTCAAAAAACTTCCAAAGTGGGTCCGGCCAAAAAGGATTCGCACCGGACTGAGCAGTCTTCCGGGAAAAAGTCGGATCTATTATGAGCCGCTGGGTTGTTGTCTGATCATTGGTGTCTGGAATTATCCTTTTCAGCTCACGCTGCTGCCGGCAATAGCCGCTTTGGCAGCTGGCAACACGGTGATGATCAAGCCGAGTGAGTTGGCCCCGGAATGTTCTGCCCTCCTCGCCAGGGTAATAAATGATGCCTTTCCTCCGGGCTATTTTCAGGTGGTGGAGGGTGGGGCCAAAGAAACAACGGCTTTATTGCACCATCGTTTTGACCATGTCTTTTTTACCGGCAGCCAAAAGGTAGGTCAAATAGTATATGAAGCAGCTGCCCGCCACCTGACTCCGGTGACCCTGGAATTGGGAGGGAAAAGTCCGGCCATTGTTTGTCCATCAGGGGATTTGAAGGTGGCGGCCCGAAGGATAGTCTGGGGGAAATTTATCAACGGAGGTCAAACCTGTATTGCGCCTGACTATCTGTTGGTACACAGAAGTGTAGAGGAGTCTTTTTTGAAATTACTGGAGGAACGGATCAGACAATTTAATTATCAACCTGACAGTACACACTATACCCAAATCATCAATCAAAGGCATTTTGACCGTATTTCTACTTTGATTGACCCTGAAAAAATCTATTATGAAGGACCTAAATCCAATATTGCCAATAAAAAGTATATAGCACCGACAATTCTGAATAATGTGGATTGGGAGGATGCCTGTATGCAAGAAGAAATTTTCGGTCCGGTCCTGCCGGTTATCAGATTCGATGATTATGATGAATTGCTGAACCGCCTGGTCAGAATGGAAAAACCTTTGGCCGCATATTTATTTTCAAATAATGGCACGGAACAGCATAAATTCACCAAGCAGTTATCCTTTGGAGGGGGCTGCATTAACGATACATTGATGCATGTCAGCAATTCCAGGTTACCTTTTGGAGGAATTGGAGGCAGCGGTTTTGGTAATTATCATGGACGATTTGGCTTTGAAACCTTCTCACATGCCAAATCCATACTTCATAAAGCAAACTGGGGCGAGCCCAGCATCAAATACCCCCCTTACAGTGAGGGAAAATTGAAATGGATCCGAAGACTGCTTTCCTGACCTCAATCCAGTATGTCTATCGCCGCCTGCAATTCGGGGTCATCCGCTTTGACGGAGTAATACTTTGCAATCTTCCCGTCTGCATCCAGCAATAAGTAGCGTGGGATCCAATTGAGGTCAATGTATTCGGTAAAATCGTTCTTCCAGGCTGTTTTGAACCAATAATGCTCTCCCTTCAGTCCGAATTTCTCAATACCCTCAATCCACCGTTGCTCTTCCCGATCCAGGGAAAAAAACAACACATGCAGATCCGGATTATTCTTTTGTAGTTCAAACAACTGGGGGAATCCCTCCAGACAATCCGGGCACCAGGTTGCCCAAACATACAGCAATACCTTTTTCCCCTTATTGGCTTCAAGTATATCTCCAGCCTTCACCTCCTGACCATCCGGATCAAACAGGCTCTGGGCCAGTGCCTGTTCAGAAAAAACCGTCTTGGAAGTTTCCGGTGCCTGCTGAGCCTTGATTCCCCAGGAATAGGATAACGTCACCAAAATTAAAATCAAATGCTTTTTCATATTCATCTTCTAAATTATTTCAATATACTTACAAACAAAGTGTCGGCTTGATCCTGAAATCCCGTAATATATTCCATCTTTTCAATCCTGAGACCTGTATTACGGCAGATATAATCAACAACTTCTTCGTTTTCTGCCGAAAAAACGGAGCAGGTTATATAATGCAGGGTACCTCCGGATTTGAGGTGCCGGGCTGCCTGCATGGCAATGGTTTTTTGCAATTCTGCAAATTCAGTAATGGCCGACTCATTGAAAGAAAGCAGCATTTCGGGAGTTCTCCCCCAAGTCCCGGATCCGGTGCAGGGTGCATCCAATAAAATCCCATCAAACAATTCCTCCCCAAGCACCGGATGAGTGTCCCCGGTCAGATCAACAATCTTTCTTCTATATTCACGAATACCCGCAGCCTCAAAACGTTCATCCAGGTTGCGGAGAATACTTGGCCGAATATCCGAAACCAGCAAATTGATCCCGGGAAATCTATCCATTAATAACAAGGATTTTCCGCCAGCTCCACTGCAAGCATCCCACCAATTTTCTCCGCGTTGGGCGGTCACTCCATCCAAACTGCGCTGAGAAGACAAATCTTGTACCTCTACCAGTCCTCTCAAGTCTTTTATCTGATCCAAAGCGGTGCCATTTGGAAGCGCCAAAGTTTGACCTGTAACCGGTTCCCCTCCTTCCCCTATCCTTTCAAATTGGATTTGATGCTTTTGCAAAATGGACATCACCTTGTTTTCCTTCCCTTTCCGCATTCGCAGAAAAAGAAGAGGTTGAATAAAAAATTGCCTTAAATAAGCCTGAACGTCCAACTGGGATGAAAGCTGAGAAGTCCAGGGAAACACCTCATTTAAATGAAATAGATGTTGGCTTTCCAGCCAGGCTAACTTTTCCCTTAGGGGCCATTCCATCTTATCGTACCATTTGGGATTTTCGGCCTGCACCAGCTGGCTTTCATCCGAACAAAGAAATTCGGCCAGGACCAAACGGCGGAGTACCAAAGGCTCTTCCATTTCTTCACCCCAGAGTTTTGACAGCGTAAATTCCCCCTGCATGGCATGCCCCAATCGAAAATAATGGTAGGCAAAACGGGATACCGCTCTCCTGTCTTTGGAACCCATTTGCTTATTTTCCTTATAAAAACTGGTCAAAAACCTGGAAAGGGGGATCCCAGGCTTATAAGCTTGCAGCACTTTGAAAAAAGAACGGACATGCTGATAAACCCGTCTCCGGACAGACTCAGTTGGATCGAACAAATCTGCCATTTGTGTATTTTAGAAAATGGATCGCATTATTGACATAGCCCCAACGGGGATTGAATTCAAATTCAAAATCATTATGCAATCCCTGATAAGAAGATTCAAGAAGATGTTTATGATAATCCTTTCCGTACCTGGCCAACAATTCACCAAAATACCTGCCCGTATCGTACCCTTTATAGGCAAATTCGGTCGCAGCAATTTCATAGGTGTCGAGGTACTGTTTGTTGAAATCCCGTACTGAGGTCAAGCGATTGTCAATAAAATAGGAAGAAGAAATAACAGTCTGCAGGGATTCCAGCCTGTCAGATTCCTCAAAATTCATTCTTGCCCAGTTTGGGTGGCCAAAAAGTTGAACACGATGACCACTTATTCCCTGCAATTCGTGCAATTGATTGAAAATACTCACCAACCTAAAGCGATTGGTAGATCCACAAACCACCAGATTATTGCCGTTCAACCTCACTCTCTCCATCAAGCGCTCCTCATTGTCCACTTCGTGAACCGGAATATTACGGTTTAGCAACAATAATTCGGACTTCAGATTTGGCAAAAACTGCTGGCTGGCCGACTCATCACTTTCGTACAGAATGACCACATCCCCTGAACGATATATGCCGGACAGATATTTTGCCAGGGCTTTCACATGGGTGGTAATGGGGGAAGTGATCGATATCAAATTGGGCAGGTTATATTCGGAAGGCATGGTAGCTGCCAGTGGTGACACCTGTAATACTTTGGTAGGGTCGATATTTGAGGACTGTGCAAAGGCCTTGATTTCCTTTGGATATATAGGCCCTACAATCAGTACAGCATCTTTCACAGAAGCTGAACCAGCCAGTTTACTGACTTCCTGTTCATTATCCCGACTGTCCAACACCTCCAGTTTGAAGTGTGACCCAGTTCCTGCCGATTTTTCCAAGCCCATTTCAAAGCCTTGAAAAAAATCCAGGGCCAATGTTGCCCGCTGAATATCGTTTTGCGTAGGTTGGGTTCCGGTTGAATGATTGAGCTGGAAGGGCAACAATAATGCAATATTTTGGACTTCCCGACGGTCCAGTACCTCTTCTTTATCTTCCTCAATTGTTTCTGTTGGCGTTTTCACCGGATCCGGATCGGTCTCAATAATTCGGACACGAGGCGTACACCCCGCCAAAAAACCAATTAAACAAAAAAACAAAAAATCCCGCAACAAGTTATTCCCACTCAATAGTAGCCGGAGGTTTTGAACTGATGTCATACACAACACGGTTTATCCCCTTTACATGATTTATAATTTCGTTTGAAATCTTTCCCAGTAACTCATATGGAAAATGAATCCAATCAGCAGTCATACCGTCCAAAGAACCAACAGCACGTAAGCTGATAACGTGTTCATACGTACGTTCATCCCCCATCACACCAACTGAGCGTACCGGCAAAAAGATAGCACCGGCCTGCCACACTTTGTCATACCAGCCCGATTCCCGGAGATTGCGGATATAGATTTCATCTGCCTCCTGCAAAATACGGACTTTTTCTGCCGTGATATCACCCAGAATCCGGATAGCCAATCCCGGGCCGGGAAATGGATGCCTGGAAAGAATGTTTTGATCGATTCCCAAAGTGGCCCCTACCTTTCTGACCTCATCTTTAAATAGGGTCTTTAGCGGTTCGACCACCTTTAGTTTCATGAAATCTGGCAGACCTCCCACATTGTGGTGGGATTTGATCGTGGCCGAAGGACCATTTACCGAAACCGATTCGATCACATCCGGATAAATTGTCCCCTGACCCAGCCAATTGACACTTTCTCCTTCGGGCAATTCGGCTTGAACCGCATGGGCTGCCTCATCGAATACATCGATAAATGATGCACCGATGATTTTCCGTTTGGCTTCGGGCTCACTTATCCCTTCCAATTTTTTATAAAACTGATCTTTGGCGTTTATACCTTTGATATTCAGACCCATATTCTTATATGAGTCAAGTACTTGTTCATATTCACCCTTGCGGAGCAGACCATGATCCACAAATATACAGTGCAGCCTATCCCCAATCGCCCGGTGCAATAACACCGCTGCTACCGTTGAGTCCACACCTCCGGATAGCGCCATGATCACATGGTCTCCAACCAATTCGGATTTGAGAGCAGCCACTGTATTTTCCACAAAGGAATCCGGTGTCCAATCCTGGTTGCATTTGCAAATACCGACCACAAAATTATGCAATAGCTGGAGCCCATCCGTGCTATGGGTCACTTCCGGATGAAATTGAATGCCGTAGGTTTGTGTACCTTTGATATGATATGCCGCATATTTAACCTTATCGGTACTGGCAATCACTTCAAAATTTTCGGGAATACTGGCAATGGTATCAGCGTGGGACATCCACACCTGCGAACCCAGCGGGATCCCCACCATCAGTGGATTGGACTCTTCCACAGATGACAGGTTGGCCCGGCCATATTCCCTTATTTCAGAGGGCAATACCTCTCCCCCGCTATGCTGTGCCATATATTGCGCCCCATAACAAACTCCCAATACTGGAAATCTTGTCTGCAAGCCCTTAAAATCAACCTGAGGAGCATCCTCCTGCCTTACAGAAAACGGACTTCCCGATAGTATCACTCCTTTTACCTCATCGTCCCATTCGGGCAAATGATTGTAGGGATGGATCTCACAGTATATATTCAGTTCCCGCACCCTTCTGGCAATCAACTGGGTATATTGGGAACCAAAATCAAGAATTATAATTTTTTCTGGCATGGGTCAAAGGTAAGGAATAGCCCGGAATTTTTGAGGGTAAAAAAAGGACAAATTGAAAATCGGATGACTTTTGTATGCGAATTGTAATAATATGCATCAGAATAGTCGGAAACGCACAAAATCTCTTTTCAAAAGCTTATATTTGGGCCAAACGGTCTTTTATTAGGGTAATTTTTTAATTTGACAATATCAATGAGTGGCAGAACCATTTTGGTTTGGTTTAGGAATGATTTGAGGACGCATGACAATGAGGTTTTGGTCCGGGCATTGGAAAATGGGAATAGGATTGTCCCGGTCTATTGTGTTGATCCCTCGCAATTTGGGATTACAGAATACGGTAACCGGAAAACCGGGGTGCTGAGAACGGCATTTATACTACGTAATGTAGAGGCTTTGAAAAACCAATTTCGAAAGGTAGGGGGAGACTTATTGATAGGTTTCGGAAAACCACAAGATATTTTACCCGAACTTTGCCAAAGCCTGGGAGTGGATGAGGTATATCATCACAGGGAAGTGGCATTTGAAGAGACCCAGGAGTCATCCGAAGTGGAAGCAGCCCTGTGGCAACAAAAAATCAATTTGAGACATTTTATCGGCCATACCCTTTACCACAAAGAGGATCTCCCATTTCCAGTAAGGGACATTCCGGACAATTTTGCCCAATTCCGTAAAAAAACAGAGAGGGAAAGTCAGGTTCGTCCACAGTTTGAGAAACCTAAACAGCTAAAATTCAGAGCTGACTTACCAGAAACCTCGATTCCTGCTTTAGCAGAACTTGGCTTTTCTGCCGATGAAATTCAATTGGTTGAAAACCTCGAATTGCAGGGAGGTGAAGAGCTTGCATTTAGAAAATTGACTAATTTCCTCAATAGAACAGATCAGATTGAAACTGAAATCCAGGTTTCTGCCTATGTGAGTTGTGGGGCCTTATCTCCCAACACGCTCTACCATGCGCTGATCGATGCTGCGCAGGATGATCCGGGCTCGAAAAAACTTTGGGAACAGCAGTTAACCAAATTGATGTGGAGGGATTATTATCGGTTTATGTTCAAAAAACATGGCAACCTATTCTTTAAACCTGAAGGCTTGATGGATAAAGCTCCGGAAGTCAGTACCGATGCTGATTTGGCCTTTGAAAATTGGAAAAATGGCAATACAGGTGAACCATTGGTGGACGAAGCCATGCAGCAATTGAACCAAAGGGGAATAATCAGTGATCAACAACGTCAGTTTACTGCCAGTTACCTGGTCCACGTCCTGAAAGGAAACTGGTTGGCGGGAGCTGCCTGGTTTGAGGAAAAATTATTGGATTACAATCCCTGCAGTAACTATGGAAACTGGGCACATATTGCCGGCGTGGGCTCCAGTGCTAAGGAGAACAAACCCCTTGACCTTCAAAAGTTAGTAGCTTTACTTTAACGAAACAGGGTCAACCCGACCGAAATCGATTCCTTATGAGGATATTGTCCCGATCAAAAGCGATTAAAATTGCTTGATATTACATTGGTAAACTCATTATAATTCCTAACTTTGACGCAATCATCTTTTTATTGATGTATTCATAGATTTTTACAGATAACAATGGATAAACTTTCTTATTTGAGCAATGCAGATTCTGGTTATGTGGACGCTCTGTACCAATCCTATTTAGAGGATCCGGAATCAGTGGACTTTGGGTGGCAAAAGTTTTTTGAAGGCTTTGATCTGGGGCAGAAATATGCCGATGGAGGTGGAGATGGAACCCAAAGTACTCCTGAGCATGTGCTTAAAGAAATCAACGTATTGAATATGATCAACGGTTACCGGGACCGGGGTCATCTTTTTACTTCGACCAATCCAGTGAGGGAGCGGCGGAAGTATTTTCCCGGTAAGGAATTGGAAACTTTCGGATTTACCGAAGCCGATTTGGACACCGTTTTCAATGCGGGTGTAGAAGTTGGACTGGGCCCTGCGAAATTGCGGGATATCCGTCAACTGATAGAAGACACCTACTGTCGTTCCATAGGAGCAGAATACAAATATATCCGCAACCCCGAAAAGATCAAATGGTTGCAGGAGCGCATGGAAAGTGAGCGCAACACGCCCAATTTCCCTATAGAAAAAAAGAAACGTATCCTCAAAAAGCTCAATGAAGCAGTAGTGTTTGAAAGCTTTCTGGGAACCAAATTCTTGGGGCAGAAACGATTTTCGCTTGAAGGAGCCGAAAGTTTGATCCCGGCCCTGGATTCGGTCATTTCCAAAGGTGCCGAATTGGGCATCAAAGAATTTGTGGTCGGAATGGCCCATCGCGGACGACTCAACGTGCTGACGAATATCCTGGGCAAATCCTACGAAAGTGTCTTTTCCGAATTTGAAGGAAAGACCTACACTGAGGATCCGGAGCAGGATTTTGGAGGTGATGTGAAATACCATCTTGGCTATTCGACCGATATCAAAACCGAAAATGGCAATGATGTACACCTGAGTCTGGTGCCAAACCCATCCCATCTTGAAACCGTTAACCCGGTTGTGGAGGGTATAGTGCGTTCAAAAATCGACATGAAATATGATGGGGACGCTTCGAAGATTGCCCCGCTCCTGATACATGGTGATGCGGCTATTGCCGGACAGGGTGTTGTATATGAGGTAATCCAGATGTCAAAACTGGAAGCCTTCCGCACAGGTGGCACCATCCATATTGTAGTCAACAATCAGGTCGGGTTTACCACCAATTTCAAGGATGCCCGTTCCTCAACCTATTGCACAGATATTGCGAAGGTCACCCTATCCCCCGTTTTCCACGTCAACGGAGACGATGTGGAAGCGCTGGTTTATGCAATAAATCTGGCGGTAGAATACCGTCAGCGATACCATATGGATGTCTATATTGATTTGCTATGTTATCGTCGATATGGACACAATGAGGCGGATGAGCCGAAATTTACCCAGCCCCTGCTATACAAGGCCATCGAAAAGCACGCCAATCCACGGGAAATCTATAACCAGAAACTACTGGATGCAGGAAGTGTGGACGCCAACCTGGCCAAGGAAATGGAGAAGGATTTTCGCCAACTGCTGCAAAAAAGACTGGACGATTCTAAAAATGACGACGGCATCTCCATGGAGAATCCCATGTTTTCAGGTGCGTGGAAAGGATTGCGGAAAGCCAAATACGAAGATATTTTTGTGCCGGCAAACACCAGTGTCAATGAAAAGGTTTTCCTTTCATTGGCCAGGGAAATCAGCACCCTGCCATCAGATAAAAATTTCTTCCGCAAGATTCAACGTTTGTTTGACGAACGATTGAAAATGACGGAGACCAAGAAATTTGATTGGGCCATGGCTGAGTTAATGGCTTATGCTACGCTATTGAATGAGGGCAATAGGGTGCGGGTCAGTGGTCAGGATGTGGAACGCGGAACGTTTTCCCATCGCCATGCCGTATTGACGCTTGAAGAATCCATTCAGGAATATATTCCCCTGCGGCAAATACAGGGCGGATCACGTTTCAACATCTATAATTCACACTTGTCAGAGTACGGTGTTCTTGGATTTGAATATGGATATGCCCTCGCCAACCCCCATGCGCTAACCATATGGGAGGCACAATTTGGTGATTTTTATAATGGTGCCCAGATTATTGTAGATCAATATATAGCCTCTGCAGAAACCAAATGGAGAAGATCAAACAGTTTGGTGATGTTACTACCGCATGGATTGGAAGGCCAGGGGCCAGAACACTCCTCTGCCCGCATTGAGCGTTTCCTCGAACTCTGTGCCGAAAACAATATGCAGATTGCCAATTGCACTACCCCTGCCAATTTCTTCCATATTTTGAGAAGACAAATCAAGCGTGATTACCGCAAACCTTTGGTGGTATTCACCCCAAAAAGCCTTCTTCGTCATACAAGAGTGGTGAGCGATATTGCTGAGTTTACCCAGGGACAATTCCAGGAGGTTATTGATGATGCAACGGTAAAAGCGGCAGACGTCAAACGGGTATTGTTTTGTAGTGGAAAAATTTATTACGACCTACTTGAAAAACAAGAAACCGATCAACGCAAGGATGTGGCTATTGTGCGGATTGAACAGCTCTACCCTACTCCAATGGAGAAATTGAGAGCCATTAGAAAGAAATATAAAAATGCAAAAGAGTTCTACTGGGTACAGGAAGAACCTGAAAACATGGGTGCTTGGCCTTATATTTGCCGGAAACTGAGAAACTGGAGCATTTCACTGAATGTGATTTCCCGTAAGGAAAGCAGTAGTACAGCCACCGGTTATGCTACCCAACACATGGTTCAGCAAAAAAATGTGGTGAACAAAGCATTTGAATAATCTTATGCAGAAAACAATAATAGCGTCTAATTTGAATTGAATAACAAAACAAATACATAACAAATGAGTATTGAAATAAAAGTTCCTACGGTTGGGGAATCGATCAATGAAGTTACACTTGCGCAATGGCTCAAGCAGGATGGTGATTATGTAGAAATGGATGAAACTATTGCAGAGCTTGAGTCGGACAAGGCTACTTTTGAGTTACCTGCCGAGAAAGCCGGAATATTGCGTTTAATCGCTCAAGAGGGTGACACCCTGGAAATAGGTGCCCTTTTGGCAACCATTGAAGAAGGTGAAGCTGGTGCGGGAGCCACAGCAAGTGATAAACCTGCTGCCGATGATACCCCGGCTGCTTCAGCAGGAACTGGCGAGGAAAAAGCCGTCGCAGAATCTGATGCAAAAAATACTGCCTCTGCTGGAGGAGATACCACCTATGCCTCAGGCACTGCCTCTCCTGCTGCTGCCAAAATCCTGCGTGAAAAAGGAATAGACCCTGCTACTGTGAAAGGTACTGGGAAAGATGGTCGCATTACCAAGGAAGATGCTGAAAAAGCACAACTCCAAAAATCGGCACCATCAGCTGCCTCTACTGCCACAGGCAAAGCTGCTTCGGCCTCTGCTGCCGAATCATCGGCCAGTACCCCAGCAGCCCCCGGTAGCCGCAACGAGCGTCGTACCAAAATGTCGTCACTGCGCAAAACCGTTTCACGCCGATTGGTCGCCGTCAAAAACGAAACGGCCATGCTTACCACTTTTAACGAAGTGAATATGCAGCCGATCATGGATCTTCGTACAAAATACAAAGACCTGTTCAAAGAAAAGCATGGCGTTGGTCTTGGTTTTATGTCCTTTTTTACCAAAGCGGTAACCACTGCCCTTCAGGAATGGCCAGGAGTAAATGCTCGTATTGATGAGGAAGAAATAGTTTACAGTGATTTTGCGGATGTTTCTATTGCCGTTTCTGCACCGAAAGGATTGGTTGTACCAGTCATCCGCAATGCTGAAAGCATGTCATTGCACGAAATAGAGAAAAAAATTATAGAATTGGCCACCAAAGCCCGCGACAATAAACTGACCATTGAAGAAATGACCGGGGGCACATTCACCATTACAAATGGCGGGGTGTTTGGCTCCATGATGTCCACCCCTATTATCAACGCTCCTCAATCTGCCATTCTGGGAATGCACAATATTATCCAACGTCCCGTGGCCGAAAATGGTCAGGTAGTGATCCGCCCCATGATGTATATTGCGCTGTCCTACGACCACCGCATCATTGATGGACGCGAATCCGTAGGCTTTGTCGTGAGATTAAAGCAACTGCTGGAGGATCCGGCAAGGTTACTGCTGGAGGTCTAAATAGCAAGATTGTACTTTACAGTTTCATAGGAGAGGAGGCTATCTCAAAAAAATTGAGGTGAACTCTTTGGTGTTGCACAAAACCAGGCAGGTATTTCCGCTGGAACATAAATCCCCATATTCATACAAATTTGGGGATTTACTGTTTTAGCGAAAACACTATTTCCAAGAAATGAGTGGTTTAAACAAAAAATCACATGCTGGATTTTTAATTATTGATTTTTTTCAGTAAATTGCTGTGATGGGATCACTTGTATATCTGGACAATAACGCAACCACAGCGGTAGATCCGCAGGTGTTGGAGGCTATGTTGCCTTATTTCAAGGACCAATACGGGAATGCTTCCAGTTTGATGCACAGTTTGGGCCGTTCTGCTTCTGCTGCGGTTGAAAACAGTAGAAGGCAGGTGACAGAACTGATCAATGCACCTGCAACAGATATACTTTTGTTTACCTCGGGCGCAACTGAAGCCATCAATATGGTCCTCAAGGGTGTTTTTGAACATTATCAAAGTATTGGCCGGCATTTCATTACCTGCAAAACCGAACACAAAGCCGTGTTGGACACTTTTGCTTATCTTGAAAAAAAAGGAGCAGAGGTCAGCTATCTGGAAGTGGATCATTTGGGACGTTTGGATTTGGAAAAACTGGAATCCACCATACGGCCGGATACGGTAATGATGGCATTCATGTCGGCCAATAATGAAACCGGCATACTCCACCCCATTGACGACCTGGCCGATATTGCCCAAAAACATGATATCCTATTCTTCTGTGATGCCACCCAATCCATTGGCAAGCAAAAGATTGACCTCCGTCAAATTCCTATTGATATTCTTTGCCTGAGTGCCCATAAATTTCACGGACCCAAAGGAGCGGGCGCATTATATGTACGAAAAAAAAACAAAAGAATTCAAATCGGTTCCCTTTTGCATGGAGGAAGCCAGGAAAGTGGATGGCGTGCCGGCACATTGAATGTACCGGCCATTGTAGGAATGGGAAAAGCTGCTGAGCTGGCAAAAGCCAAACTCGATACGGAAATCATTAGGCTTGCCGGATTGAGGGACAAATTGGAAAGGATGCTACTCACCCTACCCCAGACCTATATCAATGGACAGGGAACCAATCGTTTGCCACATGTCAGCAACGTGACCATCCGACACCTTCGGGCGGCTTCTCTTATTCCCAAAGTACCCTTGCTTTGCCTGTCCACCGGCTCGGCCTGTGTCAGTGGAAGCCGGGATCCCTCTCATGTATTGATGGCTATGGGCTGCAATCCAGAAGACGCCTTCTCCTCCCTCCGCCTAAGCCTGGGACGTTTCAATACAGAAGAAGAAATCGAAAAAGCAGGGAACCAGATTTGTGCTACCGTTGCGGCCCTGCGGACAGAATCACCAAACTGGCAGTTGTTCGAAAAAGGCTTAATCCCCTGATTTCAGATCTGCGATAAACTGATCTATAACACTTTCTTCTGTCGCCCAGGAAGTGATCAGCCGAATAGCTGTGTGATCGGCATCGATGACCTTCCAGTCATAAAACAGATATTTTCCTCTCAGACGGGCAATCAACTTATTGGACAGAATCGGGAAAATCTGATTGCTTACCGGCTCGGTCAGAAACGAAAATCCATCAGCGGCAATTGCCCCTGCCATCTTCAGAGCCATCTGATTGGCATGTTTTGCGAGTTCAAAATAAAGGTTGTCCCTAAACAATTCCAGAAATTGTACCCCCAGCACCCTACCTTTGGATAGCAAGGCACCCTTTTGTTTCAAGGCATAATCAAACTCCGGAGCCAAAGTCGTATTATTCATTACAATCGCTTCGCCCAATAAGGCCCCATTCTTGGTCCCACCGATATAAAACACATCGACCAGCTCTGAAAGCTGGGAAAACGACAGGTCACCTGCCACAGCAGTCAGGGCCTGTCCCAACCTCGCCCCATCCATATACAAATAGAGTCCATGAGCACGGCAAAAATCGTATAAGGCTTTCAATTCTGCATAATTATACACCGAACCAAGCTCAGAAGAATTGGAAATATAAACCATTCTTGGCTTTACCACATGAGGCCTCAAGGTGTGGGCCTGCAAAACCGTCTCTAGGTCCAAAGGTCTCAGTTTTCCGTCAGCGGAATCAACGGAAATGACCCGATGGCCCGTGGCCTCAATGGCCCCCGTTTCATGGGTATATATATGCCCTGTTGACGCACTGATCACCGCTTCATGCCCACGGAGGAGCGAAGAAATCACCAAAAGATTAGCCTGCGTACCTCCAGAAACAAAATAAATCTCTGCTCCCGGATGATTCAGCTTCTTCCTCAGCAACTCCTTGGCCTCCATCGAATATTCATCTGCACCATAGCCAGATTGTTGCACCAAATTGCTATCCAGCAAAGCTTTTAGTATCTGCGGATGCCCGCCTTCGGCGTAATCATTTTGGAAACTATACATGAAGTATTCTTGTTCGGCAAAAATTTCTATACAGTAATTTTCTATACGGCAAAACTTTCACCACAAGCACAGGTACGGCTGGCATTGGGGTTATGGAACTCAAAACCCTTTCCGGTCAGACCGGTAGAATAATCCAATTCGGTGCCTGCAAGGTAAAGATAGGACTTAATATCCAAGCAAATACGGATACCCTCCACCTCAAAAAGTTGATCACCTTTCTTCTCCTCATTATCGAAACTAAGTTTATAGCTTAAACCTGAGCATCCACCGCTCTCCACCCCCACCCGTATAAAATACGAAGGATCATAATCCTCTGCCTGCATAATCTCCAGCACCTTCTTCTTAGCGTTTTCAGTAATCGTCACCATATTCAATAAAATTATTCCGGCCATCAACAAGCCATCATTACAAAGATCGAAATAAAACCCGGGCTATGCAAATAAGAAAAACACCCCCAAAGAGTTGAAACCGCTCTGGGGGTGAAAAAAAAATAAAGCAAATTCTAAATCAAATGCGACTTTTGAAAATCGCTTTCGATGGCCTCCTACATGTGGATGGCGCGGTTGGCGGTAGCAGCCAGGGCAGCTTCCTTAAGCGCTTCAGTGTAAGTCGGGTGTGCATGGCAGATCCGGGCGATATCTTCCGCGGAAGCCCTGTATTCCATGGCAACGACTGCCTCGGCAATCATATCTGCAGCCCTTGGCCCGATCATGTGTACCCCCAGGACTTCGTCGGTGTCGGCATCTGCCAATACCTTGACAAAACCATCGGTATCTCCACTGGCTTTGGCCCTGCCACTGGCCTTAAATGAGAAGCTTCCTGTCTTATAGGTCTTGCCGGCAGCTTTCAATTGCTCCTCTGTCTGGCCTACGCTGGCGACTTCGGGCCAGGTATAGACCACGCCAGGAATTAGGTTATAGTCTATATGCGGCTTCTGGCCGGCAATATATTCGGCTACAAAAATACCTTCATCCTCGGCTTTATGAGCCAACATAGCGCCTTTGATCACATCCCCTATCGCAAATACTCCGGCAACCGGAGTCTCCAGATGTTCATTGACAGGGATTTTCCTGCCACGCTCTTCAAGGGTGATGCCGATATTTTCCAATCCAAGTCCTTCCGTATAGGCAGTACGGCCTACGGCCACAATGCAGTAATCACCCTCAATGCTGACTTCAGCACCTTTGGAATCTGTAGCAGAAACCGTCACTGTCTTCCCTTTAGCGCTGGCTCCGGTAACTTTATGTCCCAGCAGGAATTCCATACCGAGGGTCTTTTTCAATACCCGCTGCAATTCCTTGCCCAATCCGGCGTCCATGGTGCCAATAATGGATTTCTCGTACTCAACAACGGTCACTTTCGCTCCGAGGCGGGCATAGACAGATCCCAGTTCCAGGCCAATCACTCCCCCACCGATTACAATCAGTTGTTTGGGAATTTCCTGCAGGCTGAGGGCTTCTGTAGATGTGATGATACGCTTCTTATCGACGGGTAAAAAAGGAAGAGCCGTCGGTTTTGATCCGGTAGCTACAATCACATTCTTTGCAGTCAATTGTTCGTTGCTACCATCATCCTTAGTGATTTGGATGGTTTGCTTATCGACAAAGGAAGCAACCCCCTGAAAGCTTTCAATCTTATTTTTCTTGAATAAATATTGGATACCTGCTGTGTTCTGGGCTACCACATCGTTTTTGCGGGCAATCATTTGTTTTATATCTACTTTGACAGCCCCCACCTTGATACCGTGTCCTTCAAAATGGTTTACAGCATTGTGGTAATGCTCAGAGGAATCCAGCAAGGATTTGGAGGGAATACATCCCACATTGAGACAGGTCCCCCCAAATGTTGCATATTTTTCAACAATAGCAGTTTTCATTCCCAGTTGCGCACAACGAATTGCTGCAACATATCCTCCCGGGCCACTACCAATAACTATAACGTCGTATTGCATTCCTTATCAATTGTATAGCTAAATATTAGATTATTGAGCTATAATTTTACCTTGCATGATACCGTAGTGTCCAGGGAAGCTGCACAG
>DATGNG010000170.1:0-6655 GCA_035306865.1 Sphingobacteriaceae bacterium | reverse complement strand
GGACTGCATTTGAATTTTTAAGCTAAGAGATTATGAAAGTATATAATAAATTATTTATGCTGGCGCTGGGGGCAACCCTTTTTGCTGCCGGTTGCAACAAAGAGGTATTGAACAGGCCGCAATTGACACAGCCTGTTGATGATAACTTCTGGAGGGGGGAGTCGGATCTCCGCCTGTTTGCTACAGGATTTTATACCAATTATTTTGTGGGGTATAATAGCGCCTGGGGCGTGGATTATACGCCGGTCAGAGGATATACCTTTGCTGACGATTTCACTACACGGAATATTCAGCCAAGTTTTGAATCCAATGTGCCAGGCTCGCGAGCAACTACTGGGGAAAGCTATGCAATGCTTACTCAGTATTCAGGGCCTGCATTTAATTTTGGATGGGTTCGTAAATCCAACATCTTTCTGGATAGGATTGAAAACGTGGCTAAACCAAACCTGACTGATGATCAGTACAATCACTGGTCTTCGGTAGCCCGCTTTTTTAGGGGCTTTGAGTATTCCCGTTTGGTAAGGGTATTCGGAAATGTACCATATTACGATAGTCCAATATCCGAAAGTGATCTGGACGAGATGTACAAAGACCGGGACGAACGCGGTATGGTTATGGATAAAGTATATGATGATTTCCAGTATGTGTTGACCAACATGCGTTTGGATGATGGGGCGAACATACTGAATCGATACATAGCCGCAGCCATCATTTCCAGATTGATGCTTTTTGAGGGCACATGGCAGCATTATCACAACTTAGATGCCGCCAGGGCCAAAAAGTATCTTGAGCTGGCTGTGCAGGCCTCTGAATTTGTCATGAACAGTGGTAAGTACTCTTTTGGTAGAGATTATAAGAGCCTGTTTTCTTCGGAAAGCCTGGCCGGGCATCCGGAAGTAATCATGTATAGGGATTACCGGGAAGGACTGGTAATGCACCATATTGCTTCTTATAATAATGGTACAGAAGGGCAGCCGGGAGGAGTGAATCTCAATTTTGTCAAGTCATTTCTTGCGAATGACGGGCAGGTATGGCAAAATTCTTCGGTAGCTGATGCGGATGATTTTTCATTGAAAACTTTGGCGTTGACCCGCGATCCCCGTTTTGAAGCTTCCTTCATGGACCGCCCGCATACTCCATCCTCCACTTTGATCTATGCGTATAAGTATGTGACCAGGGGAACACTTGATTACATTGGCAGTGCCTACCCTGCGGCGTGGGGAAGCAATACCAATACCAGTGATGCTCCGATCGTCCGTCTGGCGGAAGTTGTACTGAATTGGCTGGAAGCAAAAGCTGTTCTGGCCGAATCCTATGGTGGTGGCGCTGTCACCCAGGGTGATATAGATCGCTCTATCAATGCCATCCGGGACCGTCCTTTGGACGCAGCAGCAATCGACAAGGGGGTACAAAAACTGGCTCCACTTCAACTCGCGGCATTGCCCAATGATCCTGCACGGGATGCAGATGTATCTCCTCTGATGTGGGAAATCCGCCGGGAAAGAAGAGTGGAATTTGCGCTGGAGCATACCCGTTTACTGGATATCAAGCGCTGGAAGAAGATCAACTACATGGATTTCAGTACGGATCCTGATTACTTCCTCGGGCCCTGGATCGATCTCCAACAGGACTTCAATCCTATCCCGCCTTCGTTTAGCGGAGTCTTGAAAGTGAAGAAAGAAGATGGCACTATTGTAACCTATGTTAGGGATGACAATGGTGATAATGCTGCAGACATTGTTGGTTTCTATATGATAGAAAATGCCAGCAACCGTCAAGGCTTTGACGATCGTGTGTATCTGTCACCAGTAGGTAACAATGACATCTCGAATTATTTAGATAAGGGATATACATTGACCCAAACGCCTGGTTGGCAATAATTCAATTGGTTTGTGGCCAAAGGGCAATTTTGCCTTTTGGCCATTTTTTACAATTTTGAAAACAGGCATTGATGCTTCGATATCTGCATTGTCTCCTATTTTGTCTTTACTTAAGTATTGGCACAGGGTTTTCCCAATCCTTTCAGTTTGCCCATGTGACAGATACCCATGTGGGCGGCAGTACCGGATTGGAAGATCTTGAACGAACCGTTAATGATATCAACTCGGGAAGTATTGAGTTGGATTTTGTTATTATTTCTGGGGACATCACCGAATTTGGTTCGGATGAGGAATTGAAGGCGGCAAGGGAGGTGATCGAAAAAATTCGGATTCCCTGGTACGTCATTCCCGGAAACCATGATACCAATTGGTCCGAAAGCGGCGGAAACAGTTTTCGTACGGTATTTGGATCCGAAACATTTTCTTTTAAACATAAGGGTTATCTGTTTCTTGGAACCAATTCCGGGCCCAATATGCGGATGAGCCCCGGCCAGGTGCCTCGGGAAAATCTGGTTTGGCTCGATTCTGTGCTGAATGCTGATGGTGGCGATCGTGTTCCGATTATTTATATAAACCATTATCCTCAGGATTCGTCGTTGAATAATTGGTTTGATGCGGTCGATAGACTGAAAATGTTCAATGTGCAATTGGCATTATGTGGTCATGGCCATCAAAATAAATTATACGACTTTGAGGGAATACCAGGGATTATGAGCAGGTCTAACCTGAGAGCCCAGGATTCAGTTGGTGCCTATAATATCGTGACCATTGATGCTGGGAAGGCTACATTTACGCTAAGACGTCCTGGGATTGGTATCGCACCATCTTCTTGGGTGAGCGTAGAATTGACGGACCGGCAACTTCACCAAACGCTTGGTCAATATCCTCGGCCAAATTATGCAGTTAACGAGAAATTTGCTGACTTTTTGGATTTGAAGTGGAGTTTTCAGGATAATAGCGACATAGGAGCGGGATTTGCCCAATATAAAGATCTGCTGATCACAGCCAATACCGCTGGTCAGGTTTATGCTTTGGACCAAAAGGATGGGATGGTGAAGTGGACTTTTCAGACCAAAGGAAAGGTCTATTCAACCCCCGCCGTAGAAAAAAACCTTGTTTTATTTGGCTCATCAGATCATCATATTTATTGTTTGGACGCAAGAACAGGCCAATTAAAATGGAAGTATGAGGCGGCGAAAGCTGTTTTGGCATCTCCCATCATTCATAAAGGAGTTGGTTATATTGGGTCATCCGATGGAGTTTTCCGCGCCTTTGATATGAGGAGAGGCAAACTCAAATGGTCATTTGAAGGAGTAAAGGGTTATGTTTCGGGGAAACCATTGATCTATGGCAATATGATCTACTTTGGCTCCTGGGGCAATGATTTCTATGCATTGGACCTAAAGCGGGGCCACAAAATTTGGGAATGGTCCAATGGATCCTCCAATCGCATGCTCTCACCGGCAGCTTGCTATCCGGTGGGAAGTAACGGCCGGGTTTTTATAGTTGCTCCGGACCGGTTTATGACTGCTCTTGATGCGCAAAGCGGCCAGGTCATCTGGAGGGCAAACAAAGAAAAGGAACTTGGGGTTCGGGTCCGTGAATCCATGGGCTTATCCGAAAATGGAAAATTGGTTTATGTCAAGACCATGGACGGTGAATTATTGGGTATCTCTGTAGAGGCCGACAGCATGGAAATTGCATGGAAATCCCAACTTCAGCTCCCTTACGAGCTAACCCCGTCAGCTATTGAGGCGTCTGATGGTTTGGTGTTTGTCCCCAGTCACTCCGGATTGGTCAGTGCTATACGATCGAATGATGGCAAGGTTGTCTGGCAATATAAAATCTCTAATGCCATGGTCAACCCCATGACAGTACTGCCCGGAAGAAAGTTGGCAGTCAGCACCATGGACGGAAAAATTGAATTGATAGGATTTTAATGACTTAGAGCTCAATAGCCATTGGTCAAAAGTCGAATTTAAAGAGTTGTATTAAAATGAGAAAAAAATTAACAACGTCCCTTTTCATGCTGGCTACCGGCTTATTTCTAATGCTTACGGTCTCTTGTCAGGAGAAAGAGCCTTCAGCCTGGATCAGGATCAATCAATTGGGCTATACTCCCCAGGGGATAAAACAAGCCGTGTGGGCTGCCAAAGATGCTGGAGAGATCCATTCATTTGCCTTGATCGATGCCAGCTCAGGTAAAGAAGTTTTTCAAGGTGAAGCTGGTCAAGGCTTTGGAGCTTATGGCCCCTTTCAGTCCTCTTACCGTCTGGACTTTTCTGCTTTTGCCGATACTGGACTGTTTTATTTAAAAGCGGGCAAGGCCAGATCACCGGAATTCAGGATTGCAGCAGATGTGTATAAAGGAGCGGCAGACTTTGCCCTGCGCTATATGCGTCAGCAAAGAAGCGGATTCAACCCGTATTTCCAGGACTCCTGCCATGTGCATGATGGTTATACCATGTATGGACCAATGCCTGATAGCACAGTGATCGATGTTTCCGGCGGATGGCACGATGCTTCAGATTATTTGCAATATACCACCACCTCAGCCAATGCAACCTATCATTTGCTGGCGGCATACCGTGATTTTGGAAAGGTTTTTTCCGATCAGCATCAAGCCAATGGTTTGGAAGGAAGCAACGGGATTGCGGATATATTGGATGAAGCCCGTTGGGGTTTGGAATGGTTGTTGAAAATGCACCCTCGTCCGGATTGGATGTTCAACCAAATTGCAGATGACAGGGATCATGCAGGGTATAGGTTGCCGACCCTGGACAGCGTGGATTACGGCATGGGTCCCGGAGGACCAAGGCCGGTGTATTTTATCACAGGAGAGCCTCAGGGCTTGGGCGATTATCAGAATAGGGCTACAGGCACTTCCTCCACAGCAGGAAAGCTGGCAAGTGCCTTTGCATTGGCAGCCCAGATCTATGCGGAGAAGGAAGATAAAGTAGCGGTACTATTTGGGCAAAAGGCCAAAACGGCCTATCAATATGGGTTGATCAAGCCGGGCGTATCCCAGACTGCTCCTAATCGTGCCCCCTATTTTTATGAAGAAGACAATTGGGTGGACGATATGCAATTGGGTGCTGCGGCTTTGTGGCAACTTTCAGGAGACCAGAAATTCCTGCAGGAAGCCAAAAACTACGGCCGTCAGGAAACTGTGACGCCATGGTTGGGAGCAGATACGGCAAGACACTATCAATGGTACCCCTTCCACAATTTTGGACATTATGAGTTGGCCAAACAAATGGAAAATGACAGCGCAAATGAATTTGCGGGATATTATCAGGAAGGAATTGAAAAAGTTTGGAATAAGGCAAAGGAAAATGCGTTTTATAGAGGTGTTCCCTTTATCTGGTGTTCGAATAACCTGACCACGTCCTTTACCATTCAATGTTACTTATACAGGACTATGACAGGGGATGATACTTATGCTGCCCTTGAACAAGCCAATTTTGATTGGCTGTTTGGATGTAATCCCTGGGGCACCAGTATGGTGTATGGTCTGCCTGAATGGGGAGATACACCCGTCAAACCACATTCATCACTGACTCTGTTGGAAGGAATCCCCTTAGATGGAGGATTGGTGGATGGCCCGGTATATGGATCGATTTTCGGCAGCCTTAGAGGCGTACAACTGGACGGCGAGGATGAATATGCCCAGTTCCAGTCAAACCTGGCTGTTTATCACGATGATTTTGGTGATTATAGCACCAACGAACCCACTATGGATGGGACTGCATCACTGGTTTATCTGCTGGCTGCCAAAGAATTTGAGTCTCTGGGAGGTGCGACCGGAAAAAAGTAATCCGGGATCGCTACGGGTGTATTATCCGTGGAGATACGACAAAAAAAGAAATTGCATTGGTATTTACGGCCGATGAGTTTGGGGAAGGGGCGGAGTTTATCCTGACTGCTTTTGAGAATTATGGAGTAAACGGATCGTTCTTTTTGACAGGCAGATATTACGGGGATCAGGCCAATTCGGTCTGGTTGGAATGGATGAAGAGGGATGGACATTACTTGGGGGCACATTCTGATCAGCACTTGTTGTATAACGACTGGACGAATAGGGACAGTTTGCTGGTGACCATTGAGGAATTTAATGCTGATCTGGATATGAATTATCAAAAAATGGCAGAAATAGGTGTTTCAAAGCAGGAAGCCTTGTATTTTATGCCACCTTATGAATGGTATAATTCAATAATTCGTGAATGGACAGAAAATAAAGGACTTAAATTGATTAATTTTACGCCCGGATTGAGAACTGCAGCTGATTATACTTATCCAGAAATGGGTCAGAACCGTTATCTGACATCAGAATGGATCTATAATCAGCTAATAGATTACGAGCGATCAAATGTGTCCGGACTAAATGGGTTTATGATTTTGATCCATTTGGGTACAGATCAAAGGAGGCCAGATAAGTTTTACATGCTATTGCCTGAATTGATAGAATATTTGCGAGAAAGGGGATATACATTTAAGAGGGTTGATGATTTATTGCAATAAATAGCCCTTGTGATTAGTTGAGAATTTTTTGAATATTGCTTATTGAATTGTGCGATGACAAATACGACAGAAAAAGAATCGAATTACCAAAATCTGGACAAAATGTCCATAGGGGAAATTTTGATCAATATCAATCAGGAGGACCATACTGTGGCGACATCTGTACAGCGGTCATTACCTCAGATCGAGGCACTCACCCAGGCGACAGTCACTGCTATGAAGCAAGGTGGCCGTTTGTTTTATATTAGGGCGGG
>DATGNG010000169.1:0-6584 GCA_035306865.1 Sphingobacteriaceae bacterium | reverse complement strand
AATCCTGCCTTACTCAAAGTCGTTTACGAATTTACCCATGTCGATGACAGTACCCAACGGGACCGGCCTGTACAGGAAGAAATGAATCTGTATATCAACAGTACCTCAAGTCTTTATCGGAGATTTTCGGAGGAAGATAGTGAGTATCACCGTCACCGGCAAAGAGGGGGGAGTGCCGAAACCTTTGATCTCAACCTTATCTTGGAAAACACATCATCCTTATATCATTCTTTTCAAGAACAAACAATGGTCAATACGGAAAGGATTATCACTCAAATGTTCCAAATCCGGGAATCTATGCCTGCAATTGATTGGGAAATAGGGGATGAGCAGAAGCAAATTGGAGATTATACTGCCCAATTGGCCAAAGGTAGTTTTGGGGGACGGGATTATCAGGTTTGGTTTGTCCCGGAGATTCCCATACCTTTTGGCCCCTGGAAACTGCAGGGTCTGCCCGGCTTGATCCTGGAAGCCCGGGACAGTAAGGATGATGTGGTGTTTACTTTCAAATCATTGGAGCAAATGAGCGGTCCAGAGGTAAACTTAATCTATCCGGAAGGAATTAAACAAGTAACTGGTGCTGAATTTACGAAAACTTACGAAGCATTCAGGGACAATCCTGAAGCATTTTTCAGGGCTATTGCAGGTCCGGAGATGAGGTTTGGTGTAAGTGTCGGAGCCTCTGCCGGCAGCACTCCTGCTCGGCCAAAAGTCTATAACAACCCCTTGGAATTAACCGACAAAAGATAAAATGAAAATTAGAGCTTCTTTTCTTCTACTTGTAGTGGGCTTAGCAACGGTAACAAGTGCCGTTGCCCAGCAACGAAAAGTGGACGGTGTGCTGAGAACGGCAGACGGCAAAGCGGTGTCCCATGCAACGGTTATGCTGAAACATCAATCCAATAGGATTCTTGCCTTCAAACCCAGTGATGCCAACGGGCAATTCCAGTTGGTGGTCCCGGATACGGCAAGCTGGTCATCCCTTTTTATAGAGGTCAATCACCTGGGCTATGCAAAAATCAACCAACCCCTGGAAAACGGGGTAAACCGCTATGAAATTGAAATGTCCGAAAGGGCTATTGACCTGACCGAGATTGAAGTCCGAAGCCGCCCGCGCATAGATTCCTATGGAGATACCCTCAGCTATGATGTAGCCTCATTTGCCAGAGCAGAAGACAGAACCATTGGGGACGTGTTGAAAAACATGCCCGGGATGGAAGTCAGCGAAAGCGGACAGATCAAGTTCAATGACAAAGCTATTTCAAACCTTTATATAGATGGGGATGATCTGCTTGCGGATAAATATGCGATTGGCACCAAAACCATACCTCATGCCATGGTCCAGAAACTGGAAGTCATGCAAAATCACCAGCCCCTGAAAGTCCTCCGCAATAAGACATTGAGCGATCAGGTGGCCATTAATCTGGTGATCAAGGAGGAAGCCAGGCTCAAATTGACCGGGCAGGCAAAACTGGGGGCCGGATTGCCCCATCAGTATGATGGTGAGCTCAACACCATTCTCTTTAATAAAAAATACAAAATGCTCAATGTAGCAAAGGGAAATAATGTAGGTACGGATCTGTCCGTTGATTTTGCCTCAATCGGCCGTTTTGGATTGAGCGGGGGTTCGAGGCCGTCGGCTCTGTTGAGTGCGGGTATCGGATCGCCGCCCCTACCCAGAAACCGATATTATCTGAATAATTCGGGGTCACTGAATGCCAACAATCTGGTCAATCTGAATAATGGCCTGCAACTGACAACCAATGTCCATCTATGGCTGGATCGCAATGAGATGGAGGTCAGCCACCAGACTGAGGTGTTTGCCACCGGCGATACCATCCGCTACTGGGAAAATCAGGCCATGACCCAGGACCCCTTTCTGACCGCAGTGACCATCAGTGCCAACTCCAATAAGGACACTTATTATTTCAAAAACGACCTGAGGTTAAGCTACCGGGGTGATCTGGGCCGTTCATACCTGCTCAGCAATTCCCAGGATTTCAGCCAATCCCTACGCGGTCGGATGCGCGATTTTTCCAATGATTTGCAATACGTACCGGAACTGAAAAACAAGAATATTCTCAATCTCGGATGGTATCTCAATCATTTTAATCAACCCCAGACCCTGTTGATCCAACCGGGCCTGAATGCCGACCTGCTGAATGATGGCGAACCCTTCCGGGAGATTGATCAGTTTGCCGAAATCCCCACCTGGTACAGCCGATTGAATCTGGCCTATCAATTGCCTCGTGGAATCATTCGCCAGGCCTATCGCATCAGCTCAATTAACGAGTTCCAGCAACTGAATTCATCATTGCGCCTGATGCAGGATGACGGTTCCATCCGGCCCTTTGCCGGCAGCCAGGATAATAGTTTGGATTGGCGAAAAAATGAATTGTCCCTGTCGGGGAATTATGAGTATAAAAAAGGCAGGATAGAGGCCACTATGGGATTGCCCCTGATTTTTCAACATATACATTATGACGACGCAGCTTTTAATCTCGACGTAAACCGTGCCCGGTTGCTCTTTTCCCCCTCGCTGAGCACCAAGATCAAGACAACCGCTGAGGACTATGTTTCATTCAGTTATCAGTATGGTGAAAATACGGGAAGCATCAACGGAATTTTCCGGGGTGCGGTACTGAGCGGATATCGTACGCTGAGGGCCAATGATGCCGCCTTGCAGGAAAGCCGGGGGCACAATGGCAGCTTGCATTACAATTTTCAGCGTTCGATAAGTATGCTGTTTATGAATGCAGGGATAAACTACAACCGTTCCATTGCCAATACCATTGCGTCCAGCGTTATGAATGATAATATTTCGCAAACGGTCCTGATCCCATTTGATAATGATATCAGCAGTTTTGGGGCGAGTGCCGGTATCAGCAAATATATATTTGCTTTGGGTGCCACGACCAGCCTAAAAGGGGCCTGGTCCACAAGTCGCTCCAATCAATTGTTGAATGGTGAATCGCTGCCCTACCACAATGAAACATGGTCAGTTTCGCCTACCATAGAGGCCAGACTATGGAAGAAAATCAGCACAAATTATCAGGGAACCGGCTCCTGGACAGTAAGCCGCTCTGCAAAAGAGGGTGCCGTTGCTGCAGCACTGAACCGCCAAATCAGGCGATTTGATCAAAATGTTAGCTTGAGCTATTCGCCCGTCCGGGCAATGTTTTTCCGGGTGACCGGACGGCATCAGTTTGTGGAACAACCCAGTATGGAGGATTTGAGCTATTATTTCATTGATGCCAAAGTACGCTATACGCTGACCAAGTACAAAATGGATTTTGATCTGGATCTCAGCAATTTGGCCAATGTACGCGATTATGAAACCTTTTCATTGACAGCCAACCAATTTAGCCATAGCCAGTATCAGTTGCGAGGCAGGATGGCAGTATTGAAGGTTTCTTTTAATCTATAATCCGGGAAAAGAAGTATTCTGAGATTTTTCTTATATTCGTTGCGATAACCAAAAAAACCAAGATGTTGCGTGCATTGGATAGGCAACGAGCCATTTATATAAAGGGAATGTCGGGAGAACGGCCGGCCGTACCTTTCCATGCCAATATATTGCGCGAGACAGCACGACAAAAAATGTCGCCCAGCACCTGGGCCTACATTGATGGGGGTGCCGGGGATGAAAGCACCATGCAAAGCAATCTGGAGGCTTTGGCTGGAGTGCGGATCAGTCCCCAGATGATGCAGGACAATGCGGCTGCCGATTTTTCGTCCAGATTGCTGGGTCTGGATTTGAAATTCCCACTATTGATTGCGCCTATCGGAGCCCTGGATATGGTCTGTGCAGATGCTGACCTGAAGGTGGCCTCAGCATGCCGGGATACCGGAACCCCATTTGTTTTTTCAAATCAAGCCGGGGTACCCATGGAATCCTGTGCCAGTACGATGGGCATGGTGCCACATTGGTTCCAGTTGTACTGGAGTAAATCCGATGAATTGGTTTTGTCCTTTGTGAAACGCGCAGAAGCATCAGGCAGCAAAGCCATTGTGCTGACTGTCGATACCACCTTGCTTGGCTGGCGGAGCCGGGATCTTTCCTTAGGGTACTTACCTTTTTTGAGAGGCCTGGGTATTGCCCAATACACTTCAGATCCTGTGTTTCAACGTTTACTCAAGGAGGGGGCAGACCAATTCCTGCCTGCAGGAGCACCTGCAGCCAAACCAAGGATTAACCTGACGGCCATCGCCAATTTATTGAGGCTCAAGTCCAATTATCCGGGAGGATTCTGGCACAACCTGACCCGTGGAGAAGCCCTGGAAGCAGTACGTCTTTTTGTCAATATATATTCCAATCCTTCCCTAAGTTGGGAGCAGGTTCGCTGGTTGCGTACCCAAACCAAATTACCCATCCTGATCAAAGGTATTCTGCGTGTGGATGATGCTGAGAGAGCCGTAGAAGCAGGTGCAGACGGGATCATTGTTTCCAATCATGGAGGCAGACAGGTGGATGGTGCTATTTCATCCTTATCGGCCCTTCGGAATATACGGAAAGCACTGCCCAGACCCTTTCCGTTGCTGATGGATAGTGGGATCCGCACCGGATCTGATATGTTCAAAGCCCTTGCTCTTGGAGCAGATGCTGTGTTATTGGGCAGACCCTATGCATATGGATTAGCGATTGATGGCCAGTCGGGAGTTGCATCCGTCATCAACAATATTTGTAATGATTTTGAATTGACGGCCCGACTATCCGGTTGCCGGAACCTAAGCGAAATAAGTGAAAAGAAAGTAATATAATGCAGGGAAAACAACTGATTATCATCCTGTTGTTGGTAGCAGGAGTTTATGTGCAGGCTGGTGAGGAGAAGCATGGGATCAGCTCCTCAACATATGGGGTACCTGAAGGTAATGAACCGACACCCAAACCCCGGCCGCTTAGTGCATCCGGATTGTTTCTTGAAATTTTTGACAAATATCAGCAGATGCAGCCTGCCCTGAAGGAATTGGATTTACCGGTATTTATGAATGCCTACCTGGGTTTCCTTAATCTCAACGTTTCAGGGCTTGCCGAGTCCCCGGTTCTTACCATTGTAGATTTTAAAAAACCGAGTACCCAACCCCGAATGTGGATTCTGGATCTTGAAAAGGACAGCCTCCTTCTGCATACCTGGGTTGCGCATGGAAAGGGAAGTGGCCTGGAAAAGGCTGAGACCTTTTCAAACACTCCTGAATCCTTGCAGACCAGCCTGGGGTTTTACCTTACTGCCGAGGAATATATAGGTAAAAACGGTCGTTCCCTGCGTTTGGACGGGTTGGATGAAGGCTTCAATACCAATGCCCGCAAGCGACATGTGGTCCTGCACGGAGCGGACTATGTGAGTATGGACATCATTGCTGAAAAGGGCTTTCTGGGCAATAGTGAAGGATGCCCGGCCGTTTCACGCGAAGTGAACGATCAGGTTATCAATTGGGTCAGGGGCCGTTCAGTACTATTTATAACGGGAAATGCAGAAGGTTACCATTCCCAGTGGCTGGATCCCCAGTTATTCCTCTCCCTGAGTCTGCACACCCGATAGTGAATTTATAATCACCTGCCGGAATGAGGGGTCTTTTTCCTGAAACTCAACCCGCAGATGATAAGTGTCATGGGTGAAGAAAATTTCCCCCGGTTCCTCAGCATCCAAATCAAAAAACAATTTGAAATTGTTAGTGGACGGTTTGCTAAAGTCAACTGCATTGTGGTTGGATGAGAAAACCAACGGTGATACGGCCTCACTTGAAAAGCTGTGGTTTGCAACTTCAGTTTCCCAAATAGTGGCGAGCGCAGTGATAAACCGATCGCTTTCTTCCCCTGATCGAAGAAATTGAATGGTGCCGGTTTGATATCCAGCCTCTGCATTGATGTTGCCATCTTCAAATATTCCACCTGGAATGTTTTTGTCCATGGATAGATAAAATCCAACGGTATCACCATTGTACGCTCCTCTAAGCGTATAGAGAAAACTCGTGTCCTGCTCAGTTTGTTCCACAATGGACAGAAACAATGATTTATTGTATTCGCCAGAACCTGTCAGGGATAATACTCTTGTGGTTCCTTCATCTGTCTGCTTGTTTCCGGAGCAAGCTGCCACTGAGGTGGCCACAATAAATAGCAATAGTACCTTGATTACTTTGTTCATGATTTCTTAATTTTATAAACGATTGATAGAAAATGCAATATGATCGATAATGTCTTTGGAAACCTTGGTGTAATACCCGCCCATCTGGTATCCGTGCCAGGACATAGTCACCGTTTCGTATAAATTGGTTTCGTAATGCTTGTCGTGGGTAATGTAGCCCATATAATTTCCATTGAAGCTGGTGATGATGAGGTCAAGGCCTTTTACTTTGGCATATTCATCTAATTCCTTCATGATTTCTCCCGAAAAGTCTGCTGGCATGCCCAAAATCAGGGTACGTCCGATCAGGGTCACTTTGATATCGCCCGGCGAAGAACCAAAAAGGCGATTAAATACCCAAGTCCGCAAGGCGTAATCCACACTAATCCGTGCTGTTGGGGCAGGCAGAGGAATCTCAATCCACTCGGAATAAAAAGGAAATTGCTGTCCCAAGCTGTCTCC
>DATGNG010000168.1:0-5890 GCA_035306865.1 Sphingobacteriaceae bacterium | reverse complement strand
TCAATTGCCCCAAAAGATACTTTTGTATCCTGATAATATTGTAGTTATTTTCCATATGCTTTTTTCTCCATACAGATTTTTAGATTTCGCTTTCCATTCTGAATATAACTTTTCACTTTCCCCATATCATAGCCTGTAATTTCGGCAATATCCTGATAACAATGCTGTTCCAGATAAAATAAACGGATACAGTTGCGCTGTTCCTCTGATAACGTAGCAAGGCAATCTTCCATCAGGGTCAGCCTTTCTTCATTAAGTTGATCAAAACCCGGGTCTTCACCCAGCATATTTTCTTCCAACTCCACCATCACCGCACGTTTCGATTTTCGCAATTCCATCAAACAATAATTCCGGACAAAAACATACAGCCAAGATTTAAAATTGGTCACCTCATGCTGTCTCAGTTTGACTATCAGGCTCTCAAAAACACCCATTACGGCATCTTCACTCTTTTCCCTGTCATTGAAATACCGATAACAAACCCCATACAATAAAGGCATATAAGGTTCATAAAGCTTTCCCAACAGGCGCAGTTCCCCGGTCTTCCTATATTCCTCCAGTAGGTGCTTCTCGTCCCTCACTTATAGAATTTTTGTCTATTAATTAAGATGCAAAAACAATATGCATTCCATAAATTCCCAAGTAAATTAATAATATGATCTAAATCATATTTTATAACAAATAAAGCTAATCGAAATTACTTTTTTACCTGTCAATCTTCATAGGCCAATATACGATTTACCTGTAGGTTTGTGGTAGAAAATAATTGAAAATCATATGAAAAGTCAACTTTTTAAAAGAATCGGAATACTTACACTCCTCATAACGGGTGTACTGGGTATGCAAAAGCTACAAGCCCAGACCAATTACCAATCCAACAATGGTCAGGTTACCATCAAAGGGACCTCTACCCTGCATGATTGGGATATGAAATCTTCAAGAGGGCAAACTAAAGCTACATTTGGGCTGACCGGTGATCAGGTCACTTCCGTCACTGCTCTTAGTTTTACTATAGTCGCAGAGAGCTTGAAAAGCGACAGAAACGGACTTGATAAAAACGCTTATAAGGCGTTAAATACGGATAAACACAAACAAATTTCATTTACCATGACTTCTGGAACCGTTACCCCGGCTGCTGGTAATAAGTTTAAAGTCACTGCGACCGGAAACCTGAATATTTCCGGCAATTCCAAACGGGTGACGCTGACTGGAGACGGTCAATACAATCCGGCTGATAAAAGCATTACAGTAACGGGGTCAACTAAATTCAAAATGTCCGAATTCCAGGTAAAACCTCCGGTCCTAATGATGGGTACGATCAAAACCGGTGATGATATCACAATTGATTATCAAGTAAAACTTAATAATTAAAATACAGATCGGGTTCAAATTAGGAACAAAACAAACAATTCATAGAACAAAAACCAAAAACAATACGATGAAAACGAAATCTATCGGTTTAGCATTGATCGCAGCGATCGGGCTGGCTTTAACCCCAATGATCTCACTGGGGCAGGATCAAACAGAAGACATAATATCATATGGAAAAACAGATTTTATCCGTCCTTACGACAAAACAGGTCTGTATATTTTCGAAACCAATAAGGATGACCTGAACAAGATTTATACAGGACGCAGAATCAGTTTTGGTGCTGGGTTTACCCAACAATTCCAAGCTATCAAGCACGAAAATCCAGGCGCGCTGAACAGCCTTGGCACAGGAGTAAATGCGCTGCACAAGTTGACTCCGGGCTTTATGACCGCACAGGCAAACCTTTACATTGATGTGCAACTGGCCGAAGGAATCAGATTGAATCTGACCAATTACCTTTCTGCCCGGCATCACAACGAATTTTGGGTAAAGGGTGGATATTTGCAAGTGGACAAGTTTCCGTTCAAAGGGCAATTCTGGGATGATTTGAGCAAGATTGTCACTGTGAAAGCCGGACATATGGAGATCAACTATGGAGACGCCCATTTCCGTCGTCCAGATGGTGGCCACACGCTCTATAGCCCTTTCATGGAAGGTAATATCATGGATGCATTTGCAACCGAAATCGCCGGGGAGGTGTATGTACAGAAAAACGGTCTGATTGGAATGGTTGGTTTCAGCAATGGTATGATCAAGGGCCATGTGGACTCCACTTTTGCTACCGCATTTGATGATAATACAGCAAGAAACCCATCTATTTACCTAAAAGGAGGATTTGACAAACAATTGAATGAGGATTTTCGCCTCCGTCTGACAGGAAGCCTTTATCACAATAGTGGTACTGCAGGAAGTGGTTTGACATTATATTCTGGTGACCGTACCGGTTCCAACTACCAAAACGTGATGGAGCAAGGCTATTCTGCTGGTGCAAAAAAGGCTTATACTGCTATGTACAGTTCTGGAAGGTTCAACCCTGGGTTCACAGGTAAACTGGATGCGGTGATGCTGAATGGTTTTGCCAAATACACTGGGCTTGAAGTATTCGGTACTTACGAATATGCAAAAGGTCGCAGCAGAAATGAAGCAAACAGCAGGGTTGCTACCCAATTTGCCATCGAAGGAGTTTATCGCTTTGGAAATGATGAGAATCTGTTTGCTGGGTTAAGGTATAACACCGTGAATTCAGAACTCATGATCGCTGGTAATACAGAAGATGTAAAAGTGGATAGATTTGCGATCGGTGCGGGTTGGTTTATCACCAAAACCATTTTAATGAAAGGTGAATATGTTAATCAGAAATACACCGATTTCCCAAGTGTGGATTTCCGTCACAACGGTAAATTTAACGGTATTGCAATTGAGGCAATCATTGCCTTCTAAAAAAGAATCCCAAACAACAACAATGGATAATTAACCTTTACCGAACTGTCTGGTGAATTACAAAATTCCCAGACAGTTATTTTTTTTATTCCGGCAATTCTGATAGATTTGACAAAGCCAGCTACAGTAAAAATGAAATTATCAAAGGGGCTTCGAAAACTGCCATTTACACTAACCCTGATCTTACTGGTCATGCTATTTTCCTCATTTGGAACCGGGCAGACCCGCATGACCTGGCGGATCCATCCCAGCAGTTCAATAAAGATTCATGGAAGTTCAAATGTCAATACCTTTGGCTGCACAGCCACTGGTACATTTCAGTCCTTACCTATTGCCTGCGAATACAAAAACACAAAAGCCAATATGCAGGCTATCATGCAGGGTTCGGTGACGGTAGAGATCAGGTCCTTTGATTGTAAAAACAGATTGCTCGACAATGATCTGCGCAAAACCCTGAAAGCAGATGATTTCCCACTTATGACCATACAATTTTTGGAGCTTGAAAGGCTGCCCGATGTGGACAGCGAAGTGGATTTCCTCAGTGGAAAGGTGCAGATTGACCTGGCAGGAAAACAAAGGCAGTTTTATCTTCGATATGCATTTAATAAAACGCCCAACGGCTATTTGTTAAAAGGCAGTCGGGCGTTTACATTTGCAGATTTCGATCTTACCCCTCCCAAAAAGGTCGGCGGTCTGATACGGGTAAATGACGATTTTGATGTTGGGTTTACCCTGGTTCTGATCGATGTGGACTCTTAATCAATACGGATAAAGTCCCCACCTTTCGAAAATTTGAGTTCCATTCCGGTATTCAACTCTACTTCCTGAAAGTTATCATCCAATTCCCAGGATACCACAAAGTCTCCCGTAAAATTATTATTTACATAGTCGAGGATCTTAGCGGGAATCACCGAATCGGGCAATTTTTGGTTGCGGTTGTTCTGAATGGAAACCACGTCTCCTGATTTTTTGAATTCCAGTTCAAACCCTTCCGACAAATAAACATCATAACTTTTTCTCAACCCTTCCCGATCCTTGATTACCTGAATGACATTCAATCCGTTAAAATGGGTAGAAAGGTATTCCTGCGCTGCTTTTGGCAGTTCAGATTCTGGCACAACGGTTTCTTTTTCACAACTGGCCAATCCAATGATGGCTACTAATGCAATTACTAACTTTTTCATTTTTGCGGGTTTTAATTATTTATTATTCCAATTTCTATTTTTACCTATGCTAATACTATTATATGTCACCTGGACATTTGGTATTAATTCCAGATAAAGCCTTCGAGAACCTTTCCCTGCTCATCAACTATGATTTCGGTTTTTTTGGTAAATGAAATCAATTCGAGCTTGTATGCAGTCATTTTTTCAGTCTGCAACTTGTCAGCTTCAATAATGCGGTAACCCCGGTAAAGATCACGCACACTGGTTTTGATTTTTTCGGGAAGGGAACGTACTTTTACTTCATGTTGGTGCCGGAGAATCTTTCCCTCTCTGTCCAGCCAGACCTCATGATCCAATCTATTAATCTCAAACTCCACCTCAAAATGCGCCTTTCCCCTTTCCCATTCTACATCGGTAGCTTTGGGGAATTTGCTTTTAAAGGCATTGATTACCACAGATGGAACCTGATGTCTGGACAGATCCTGCGCAGATGCCGTGAAAAAATAGAACCCTGCCACTAAAAGGCTGCTCCAATACTTTACTTTCTTCATTTTATTCCTATTTAATTGTCTAATAATTTACTCTCCCTTATGGTATCGTTTCGTCCGATACTTCCAACGGGATTTAAAACAAAATTAGGGGGTAAAACAGGAAAAAAACTGGAATTTAACCCCCAAATTCATGCAAATTTGGGGAAATTTGTTTTAGCGAAAACATCCTTCCGAGAAATGAATTCATTTCTCGGAAGGAGTGAAACCTGTGAAAGGAGTGGTTTCAAAAAATATAAATTTAACACAAGATTGACCAAATTATTTTCTTAGTCCACAGCTAAATTGGTGAAAACCATTGGACCAGGAATAGTCCACCTGTAAGTTGCAGGCGTCACAGATGGCTTTTACAATCGCCAAACCAAGGCCAACCCGTTGACTATCCGAAGTGAATTTCTGAAAGCGGCGAAAGATCAGTTTGGGATCCAACGCTGCGCCCTGTGCAGAGTTGCTGACCGAAAAGCTATCTTCTGTGATCAAGACCTTGACCTGACCGCCCGAAATATTGTGAACCAATCCATTTTTGATAAGGTTGCTGATCAATATGGATATCAAATCAGGATGTGCAGTCAAAACTAACTCACCGACTTCAACCAATTGGATCTGAATGTTTTTGGATGTGGCCAGATCCTCAAATTGTTCCACCAATTGCCGGATCAGCGGATTGATTTGAACCTTTTCTTGCATGGCGAATTGACGGTTTTCGATTTTGGTCAGCAACAGAAGGGCCTTGTTGAGTCGGGTCAGACGTTGCAACTGATTCGTGATCGAACCTATGGTCTCCAAATGCTTTTGAGGAATATCCTCGTGTTCGGAAAGCAATTCGAGCTTGTTGATACTGATGGCAAGCGGGGTTTGCAGTTCATGGGCTGCATTTTCCAAAAACTGCTTCTGACTACTATAAGTGGCTGCTGATTGTTCCGCAAGTCGCACCACCCGCTCGTCCAACTCTTTAAACTCCTTTACATTGGTAGGTGTAGAAGTGATCACCGGGTTTTTATCCAGACTGAATTGACCAATTTTGGAAAGCAATTGGTAGAAGGGTGACCAAATTTTTCGCAACACCAAATTGTTTATTATCAACACGCTCAGGAGCAGAATAATATATAGCCAGATAATGGAATACAAGATATCTTCGGTGAGGTCGTCCTTTTCGAGTGAAGAAGAAATCACCTGCAATTCATAATATTGATCCTGCACCCGAAATGCGGTTTTCAATAATCGATAAGGCTCAAAATCCTGTTCATTGATCACGAATATTAGCGTATCAGAATAGGTATCCCTCATACTCAAGGCCTGATCCCTGTCAATCTTCCTGATGGCATAATTCCGTTCATTGAATTCATTGTTCAACAAAATTGTAG
>DATGNG010000167.1:0-5596 GCA_035306865.1 Sphingobacteriaceae bacterium | reverse complement strand
CAACATAATATCATTACGGCTATGTCCCAGGCGCACCCCTACGAAGAAGTGGCTTATGATATTTATACTTTGGAGAACACTTTCCAACAGGTGGGCAGCGGCATGATTGGCACTTTGCCAGAACCTATGAATCCAATAGGGTTCCTCCAGTTTTTGAAAGAAAGCATAGGGGCGCAGGTGATTCGTCATACCGCACTCCCAGTACATAAAATCAAAAAGGTCGCAGTCTGCGGAGGTAGCGGAGGCCTTTTGCTGGCAGACGCCGTCCGTGCGGAGGCAGATGTTTTTGTCACCGCAGATTACAAATACCATGAGTTTTTTGATGCAGATGGAAAAATTGTGATTGCCGATGTGGGACATTTTGAAAGCGAACAGTTTACGCAAGAATTATTGTTGGAAATAATTCAAAAAAAATTCCCTACCTTTGCAGTCCGTTTAACGGAAATACAAACAAACCCAATAAATTACTACAGTTAGATGGAACAAACCGTAGAACAAAAATTAAAAGCGTTATGGTTGTTGCAGACCGTACACACTAAGATAGATCGAATTCGTCAGGTACGGGGTGAGCTTCCAATGGAAGTAGCCGACCTGGAAGATGATATTGCCGGATTGGATACCCGCATTGAGAAGATCCGGACCGAGCTTGATGAGTTGGAGGACTCGATCGTCAATCGTCGGAACATGATCGCCGATGCACAGGCGGCCATCAAAAAATATGAGGTTCAGCTTAACGAGGTCAAGAACAACCGGGAATATGATGCCATTAACAAGGAAATCGAAATTCAGGGGCTTGACATTCAGGTAAGTGAAAAGCGTATTCGTGAATACGAATTCGAGATCCGCAACAAAACCGAAGTTTACGATAGTACACAGGCATCACTTGAAGCGGCAAAGGCCGAACTTGAGGTCAAGAAAAGCGAACTGGATACTATTGTTGCCGAGACCGAGAAAGAAGAAAACGCATTGGTCAAACTGGCCGACAAAGCAGAGAAGAATATTGAGGAGCGCCTGCTAAAGGTTTATAATCGCCTTCGTAGCACCTATAAAAACGGGCTTGCAGTAGTCTCCATTGACCGGGACAGCTGTTCGGGTTGTCACAACAAAATACCACCTCAGATGCAGTTGGAGATCCGCCAACGCAAAAAAATCATCGTTTGCGAGCATTGTGGCAGAATCTTGGTTGACGAAGACCTGGTCATAGAAGTAGCAGAAGAAAACGCAGCATAAGCCATCGGCAACAGCACTTAAGCTTATATTTAAGCTTATTTGAAAATAAGAAGACAACAGGGTCTGGACTTTCCGTCCGGACCTTTTTTGTTTCCCGCAAAACTATTGTACCTTTGAAAGGCCCCTGCTCCAAACAGACGGGGCTTACGAAGATTTGTCTGTCCTGAAAAAATTTGCCGGGCACACCCTGATTTATGGGTTGAGTACCATTATCGCAAGGGTGCTCAACTTTGTATTGACCCCCCTTTTCGTCCATAAATTTCCGGCGGCGGTTTATGGTGTGTTCACCAACCTGTACAGTTGGGCCGCATTGCTCAATAGCTTGCTGGCTTTTGGCATGGAGACCACCTATTTTCGTTTTCTGGATAAGCACGAAGGGGATAAGCGTACCGTATTCAACAATAGTTTTGTTGTCACACTGGTCACAGCAGGCATTTTTTTGCTTACCGTTCTTTCCTTTCGGAACCAGATCGCCGGGGTGCTTGCGCAATGGTTGGGCAATGGAGCAGATTTTGCCGATTTCAGGGAATACGTACTATTCTTTTCACTTCTGTTGGCTGCCGATGCACTGGCCGTACTCCCTTTTGCAAGGATCCGGGCAGCGGGCAGGCCACTCCGTTTCGCCTTTATCAAAATCATCAATATTCTCACCGTTGTAGGTTTCAATCTGTTTTTTATAGTGCTCGTACCCTGGCTGATGGAGGCAGGAAGCATGAGTTGGCTTCGTTTTGAAAGCTGGTACCGCCCCGGTTGGTTGGGATATGTTTTTATTTCCAATTTGATTGCAAGTGGCCTGACCCTGCTGCTTTTATTGCCCGAATTGCTGAAGTTTCGATTCAGTGTGGATAGGGGATTGTTATGGCGAATGACTCAATATAGCTTCCCGATTCTTATCGCCAATATTTCTTTTATAATCAATGAATTATTGGACAAAATGGTGTTGATTCCACGGCTTTTGCCAGCAGAACAAGCCGCTACTGATCTGGGGATTTATGGTGCTGTTTCCAAACTGGCCATTTTCCTGAGCATTGCGGTACAGGCCTTCCGCCTTGGGGCCGAACCGTTCTTTTTCAGCTATGCCAAGCAGGCCAATGCCCGCCAGGTATATGCGATCATTATGGATTATTTTGTGATTCTGATGGTGCTGGCTATGGTCGGCCTGACGGCCAATATTGAAATTCTGAAATATTTTATCAAAGCAGGGGATCCTGTCGAACAGATCAAGTATTGGTCCGGCCTCAAAATTATTCCGGTGCTGCTGTTGAGTTATGTGTTTTTGGGGGTCTATACCAATTTATCTATCTGGTATAAACTGTCCGACCAAACGCGGTATGCCCTTTATATTTCCGGGATAGGAGCTGTGGTGACGCTGGTGCTCAATTTGATTTTTATCCCGATGTATAGTTATGTTGCCGCTGCCTGGGTCACCCTGGTCGCTTACTTTGTTATGGTGGTCATTTCGTATTATTGGGGGCAGAAAAACTATGCGATTCCCTACAGATTGTGGAAAAACCTGGCGTATATTTTTGTTGGCACCCTACTGTGCTGGGTCAGTTTCTACCTTTTTGACCGGCACCTGCTGCTGGGGAATCTCCTCTTTTTAGGCTTTGTTCTTGGCACATTCCTGGCAGAGCGGAAAACGCTGCGTTCCTTATTGCGGAGGAACTAAGTAGATATAATTATTCAGCATCAGGAGGCGATCATTTCCTCTTCAAAGTGAGCGCTGATTTCTTCCAGCACTTCGAGAATATCTTCCACATTATCCAATTGAACCAAACGCATTCTATATTCCTTGAAGTTTGGAATCCCCTTGAAATAATTAGCATAATGCCTTCTCATCTCAAAAACGCCGGTTCTATCCCCCTTCCAGGCGATCGATTTTTCTAAATGGGTGCGGCAAACGGACACTCTTTCAGCAATAGTAGGCCCCGGCAAAATTTCGCCAGTATCAAAATAATGCTTGACTTCCCGGAAGATCCAGGGGTATCCAATGGCCGCACGGCCGATCATGATTCCATCCACCTCGTACTCCATCCGCCAGGCCATTGCTTTTTCCACCGAATCCACATCACCGTTGCCGAAGATCGGAATCCGGATCCGCGGATTCCGTTTGATCTCCCGGATCAGCGACCAGTCTGCCACCCCTTTATACATCTGGGAGCGGGTGCGGCCGTGAATGCTCAAGGCCTGAATGCCTACATCTTGTAGCCTTTCGGCCACCTCATATACATTTTTGGTGTGGTCGTCCCAGCCGAGCCGGGTTTTTACAGTTACCGGAAGGTGCGTAGATTCTACCACCGCCCTGGTCATGGCCACCATCCGGTCAATATCCTGGAGCAGGCTGGCACCAGCACCCCGACAGGCCACATTCTTCACAGGACACCCATAATTGATGTCGATCAGATCCGGCCCGGCCAGGGAAGCAATTTCGGTGGCCTCCCGCATACTATCAATGTCACTACCAAAAATTTGAATCCCTATGGGCCTTTCGTATTCAAAAATATCTAATTTCTGGCGGCTTTTCGCTGCGGCCCTGATCAGGCCTTCAGAAGAAATAAACTCGGTGTATAACATATCCACCCCGTTTTGCTTACACACAAAACGAAATGGGGGGTCGCTCACGTCCTCCATGGGAGCCAGCAGCAAAGGAAACTCCCCTAAATCAATATTTCCAATTTTTACACTCATTCTGACCCTGATCAGGGCACAAAAGTACGAAAAATCTAATATAAGCGTTTACGAAGCTGTTCTTCCACCGTTTTGAAGACCTGGATCGGCTTTTGGGTCCGCCAATTCAGGTCGTTCAGCACCCCACCGAAATAGATAAAATAATCAATATTAGATGAATGGAATTCGTCTATGACGTGTTGTCGGAAATTGACACCCGCAATCCAACCATCCTCAATCTCCTGAAACCATTCCTCGTAATAGCAATCGTCTGAAGAATGGAAGTTGAGCACATTTTCACCTATCAGGATAAATTTGTCGATTCCATTGGCCACCATTACATCGATCAACTCCCGTTTCAGATGCATAATATCATTATATATGGCATCATTCCATTCACCAATCAACTCGATGATCGCATAACCCCGTTCATAATCACAGAATAAAACTTTGAGGTAGAGGGTAGTTGAACCTATATTATCCCATTGTGGATGCAATAGAAAGTTGTAAATTTGCTTGTCAAATTCAAACTCACTATATTCAGTGCCATAAAAAGGAGAGTACTCGTCCTCAGCGGCGATATAGTCGTCCCTCCAACGGTAGTATGGCTCGATTTCGTGCATTAGAATTGTACGTTTTATTGTACGTTTACAAAGATAGCAAAGATAGCAAACGCAGGGTATGCAAAAGGGGACGAAGCGTAATTTATTTGTTGCTGCTACATATGCAGCGGTATTGTTTCTGGGCATTTTGCTCGGTCAAAACTATGTGGTTGACAGCAGGCAGGCTCAATCACCCACCCCCATATTGCCCATTGGGCAGCAATCCAACGAGAACAATGTGCAGCGTGCGCTGGACCTGATTTCCGGAAATTATGTGGACAGTATCAACGTAGATAGCTTGCAGCATCTGATCCTGAGTGAAATGGTGTCGAGGCTTGATCCGCATTCGGATTACCTTGCACCGGAGGAGGCTGCGAGAAGAGAACAGGCTCTTGAAGGGACTTTTGAAGGAATTGGGGTTGAGTACTTTATGTTGAATGATACGGTTTTGGCCGTAGGACTGGTCCCAAATGGACCTGCACAACAGGCCGGGCTGAAAGTGGGAGACCGGATGCTTGCCATTGATGGTTACGGCATAGCGGGAGTACAGATCAGCACTCAGGAATTGGAAAGAAGAATCCGGGGCAGACGGGGAAGCGTGTTGGAAGTGTCTGTGCACCGGAAAGGCCTGGACCTGCCTTTTCCCTTAAAAATCACCAGAGACCGTTACGAAATCAGCTCAATTGATGTAGCCTATCTCTTAGCTCCGGGCGTAGCCTACATAAGAATCAGCAATTTTGGGTCCCGAACGGTGGAAGACTTCAAAAGACATCTTCAAAATCTCAGAAAGCAAGGCGCCAGAGAGGTGGTTTTGGATTTGCGGGGCAATGGTGGTGGATACCTTTCTGCTGGTATTGATCTGGCTGGGGTGTTCCTGCAGCCCGAGAAACCAATTGTATTTACGGAAGGTACACATGAGCCAAGAACTGTTTACGCCGCGCGGGAAGGAGGTCTCTTTTCTGACATGGGGCTGGTCATGTTGATCGATGAGGAGTCAGCATCTGCCAGCGAGATCGTGGCTGGAGCTATTCAGGACTATGAAAGAGGAACGATCATTGGTCGTCGCTCTTTTGGAAAGGGCTTGATTCAGGAGCGTT
>DATGNG010000166.1:0-5126 GCA_035306865.1 Sphingobacteriaceae bacterium | reverse complement strand
ATGGGCAAGGGAGGAGAAATCTATGTATTCGATATGGGGAAACCTGTAAAAATCGCACATTTAGCCCGGAAAATGATTCTTTTATCCGGTTATGAACCAAATGTAGATATTAAAATAGAATATACTGGTTTGAGAGATGGTGAAAAGCTGTATGAGGAGCTGTTGGGGAATGGGGAATTTGAGTTGCCAACCCATCATTCCAAAATAAAGATTGCCAGGTTGCCAGTGTATGATTTTGATCGCATCAATAAGGAGCTGGATTATATTTGCAAGAATCTAATCTACAAAAGCAATATGGATATTGTTTCCTTCCTCAAAAAGGAAATTCCTGAGTTTCTAAGCAACAATTCAATTTATGAGTTGTTGGATAATGACAATCCCCTTCAAGAAAAGCATGGATAATGCCCGTTCTTCACCTATGTGAAGAAATCAGCCAAATCCTTACTGTACCTTTGTGTAAAAGGAGAAAAAAATATGGAATTAGGTATAAGTATGTTCGGTGATCTGGCTGCAGATCCAAAAACCGGAAAGTTTCAATCCCCACAACAGAGGCTCAATGAAATCATCGAGGAAATTAAATTGATGGATGAGTTGGGACTGGACTATTTTGGTATAGGTGAGCATCATCGGCCGGATTACGCGGTCCCCAGCCCCGAAATTCTGCTGGCTGCTGCTGCTACGGTAACCAAGCAAATCAAATTAGGAAGTGCAGTAACTGTGCTCAGCTCGTCTGATCCGGTAAAGGTATATCAAAACTTTGCGATGATAGACCTACTATCTAATGGTAGAGCAGAGATTATGGCTGGCAGAGGCAGTTTTATTGAATCGTTTCCACTGTTTGGTTATGATCTGAAGGATTACGAAACTTTGTTTGAAGAAAAACTGGAATTGCTTTTGGAAATCAATAAACAAGAAACCATTAACTGGAAGGGAAGACACCGGGCTGCAATTGAAAACCAGTCAGTACTCCCCCGGGCAGTGGGAGATCAATTGCCTATTTGGTTGGCGGTAGGCGGCACACCACAATCAGTGGTTCGTGCCGGACGCCTGGGGCTGCCACTTATGATTGCTATTATTGGAGGATCGCCAAGACAATTTACGCCCTTCTTTGATCTTTACCGACAGGAATACTTGGCGGCAGGCCACGATCCGAAATTGATGAAAGTGGGCATACATGCCCATGGAATTTTTGGAGAGGATGAGCGGGCTTTGAGTGACCAATACTTTCCTCTATATGCGGCCCAAATGAACAGAATCGGCCGTACCAGAGGATGGCAACCGTATCATCGCAGCCAATTTGAAGGAGGCAAAACCAAGGATGGTGCCCTTTTCATCGGAGAGCCGGAAGCCATGGTGGACAAGATTCTTTATGTACAGGAAATGTTTGGCCTGGATCGCTTTGCTGCCCACATGGACGTGGGTGGGCCTTCGCATCTTGATATGATGAAATCCATTGAGTTGTACGGCACTAAAATTGCCCCCAAAGTCAAGGAAGCATTAAAAAAATAATTTCTCTTGCACCTGAATAAAACAAAAGCTACATTTGTAGGAGCGGATATGAAAAGAATCATTACAATTAGGTATTGGTGGCACAACGATTAAGTTGTGGCAACCCCCTATTGTAAATATTTATTAATATAATAAAATACTTAGTGTGGCTTGCCGGTTCGGTAGGCCACATTTTTTTATGTATTAAATCTCGGATATTATTTTAGTATTAGATTTAATTTTTTTTTGAAAACAAGCAATCACTACAAATGAAGCAGATCTTAGCCCATTTATTCGAATACAAAACTTTTACGAGAGAGGAAGCGTACTCCATACTGAACAAAATCACTACAGGAGAATATAATACCTCACAGATTGCAGCATTTATGACGGCCTACAGTATGCGAAGTATAAGAGTGGAAGAATTGGAGGGATTCCGCGAGGCCATGTATGACCTTTCAATTAAAATAAATTTCGATGATTACCCATTGGTCGATCTGTGCGGGACGGGCGGAGATGGTAAAAACACATTCAATATTTCTACACTGGCCTCTTTTGTAGTAGCCGGCGCAGGATATCCGGTTGCCAAACACGGTAATTACGGTGTTTCGTCTGGATGCGGTTCATCAAACGTAATGGAATACCTGGGCTATACCTTTACCAATGATAGGGATACCCTGCTGAGGCAGCTTCAGTCGGCAAATATTTGCTTTCTTCACGCCCCTCTTTTCCATCCGGCAATGAAAACGGTAGCCCCGATTCGCAGAGAACTGGGAGTAAAAACTTTTTTCAATATGTTGGGTCCCTTAAGCAATCCCGCCAACCCCACCTTTCAACTTATAGGCGTTTATAGTCTGGAATTGGCCAGGCTTTACGGATACCTCTTGCAGAAAACCACAAAGAATTATACAATTGTACATGCCCTGGATGGATATGATGAGGTTTCCCTTACGGGCAATTTCAAAACCATAGATAATCTGGGCGAACATTTTCACCGATTGGAACAATTGGGGCTTCAACAGGTGCTTCCTTCAGCTATAGAGGGGGGGGAAACCGTGCAGCAGGCAGCCGGAATATTCAGTGAAATAATTCAGGGCAAAGGCACAGCAGTGCAAAATGATGTGGTGCTCACCAATGCCGCCCTGGCCATCCAAACAATAAACCCTTCCAAGTCTTTTGAAACCTGCTTTGAAGAAGCGAAAGATTCTCTGCTGGGACAAAAGGCTTTAAATAGTTTCAAAAAATTGATTGCCGGATAATGGATCAAGTGCTGAAAATAAAAGTTTGTGGAATGAAATATTCCAAAAATATCCAGCAATTAGTGGAATTGCAGCCCGATTTCATGGGATTTGTTTTTCACCCTCAATCCCCGCGATTTGTTGGGCCTGTGCTTGCAGAACTTCAGGAGGTCCTGTGCACAATCAGAAAAAAGGAGGAGGCTCAGCACCACAAAACCATCATGACAGGTGTATTTGTCGATGAGCCAGCCCAAAAAATAAAGGAGCAAATCAAACTATTGAGTTTAGATGCGATACAATTACATGGGCAAGAAACTCCCAATACCTGCAGCACGCTGCGCAAAACCGGGATTAAAGTAATCAAAGCATTTGGGATTTCGGAGCAATTCAATTGGTCCGGCCTCAGCGATTACCAGGATACAATAGATTACATTTTATTTGACACCCGTATTGGAAACAAAACAGGTGGCACCGGTCAACGGTTTGATTGGGATTTACTGGATTTTTATAAACTGAATGTCCCATATTTTCTCAGTGGCGGAATTAGCGAAGTGGATATTCCATCCCTCATTGATAGGAAAGCAATAGACAATAGACTCTTTGGGGTGGATCTCAACTCCAAATACGAACTGTCACCCGGCACAAAAAATATTAGAAATTTGGAAAAGACCTTTAACTTATTGAGAAATGAATAACAAAGTCAATTATCAAGTGGATGAAAACGGCTACTTCGGAAATTTTGGAGGGGCCTATATTCCAGAAATGCTCTACCCGAATGTAGAAGAGTTGCGGGAAAAATACCTGGAAATCATCCAGGACAAGGGCTTTGTTAAGGATTTCGAATCCCTATTGGAAGATTATGTGGGCAGGCCCTCCCCGCTTTATGAGGCAAGCCGACTTTCAGAAAAATATGGCACAAGGATTTTTCTAAAGCGGGAAGACCTGAACCATACCGGTGCACATAAGATCAACAACACAATAGGGCAGATTTTATTGGCTCAACGGTTGGGGAAAAAAAGAATCATTGCGGAAACGGGCGCAGGACAGCATGGGGTTGCCACGGCCACCGTGTGCGCCCTTATGGGATTGGAATGTGTGGTTTACATGGGTGCAATAGATATTAAGCGCCAGGCTCCCAATGTTGCCCGAATGAAAATGATGGGCGCTAAAGTGGTACCGGCTACTTCGGGCAGCCAAACCCTCAAGGATGCAACCAATGAAGCACTGCGGGATTGGATCAGTAATCCATTGGATACTCATTATATTATTGGGTCTGTGGTTGGACCTCACCCCTATCCGGATCTGGTAGCACGCTTTCAGTCAATCATTTCAAAAGAAACCCGTGATCAACTCCAACAAAAAACAGGCAAATCCAATCCGGATTATGCTATTGCCTGTGTGGGTGGTGGCAGTAATGCTACGGGCATGTTCTACCATTTTCTGGATGAACCGGAGGTAAAATTAATAGCGGTTGAGGCAGCTGGGAAAGGGGTGGACAGTGGACATTCGGCAGCTACAACCGTATTGGGCAAGGAAGGTGTATTGCATGGCAGCAGATCGCTCTTAATACAGACTGAGGACGGACAGGTGATCGAACCTTATTCGATCTCAGCCGGCCTGGATTATCCCGGAATAGGACCTCAGCATGCCTGGTTGTATAAAACCGGTAGGGCAAAATATGTTTCGGTCACCGATAAGGAGGCCATGGAAGCAGGCCTTCAATTGACGCGGTTGGAAGGAATTATTCCTGCCATTGAAAGTGCTCATGCCCTCGCCTGGCTGGAAAAAATGAAGTTTTCTGCAAATGAAACTGTAGTGATTTGCCTTTCTGGACGGGGCGACAAGGATTTAAACAATTACATGGAATATTTTGGCTTTTAATACAATGAATAAAAACTCATTATCCGTTTACTTTACAGCGGGTTATCCTCATCTGGACAGCACTTTACCTATTGCTTTATCCTTGCAAGATGCCGGAGTGGACTTTCTGGAAATTGGTTTCCCCTATTCCGATCCGGTAGCTGACGGCCCGGTCATTCAGCATAGTTCTTCGGTGGCTTTGGAAAATGGGATGACCCTACCTAAGCTTTTTGAACAACTGCAGGATTTGAAAAATCAAATCCAAATCCCTGTTTTCCTGATGGGATATTTCAATCCGGTAATGCAGTATGGGGTAGAAGCCTTCTGCCAATCTTGCAAGAACTCGGGTGTAAGCGGAGTCATCATCCCTGACCTACCGTTGTACGAGTATGAAACCATCTATAAGGACCTCTTTGAAAAATACGAAATACCGTTTGTATTTATGATCACTCCCCAAACGGAGGATGCAAGAATTCGCCGCATCGATAAACTCAGCAAAAGTTTTATATATGTGCTTTCATCACCATCGGTGACCGGGCA
>DATGNG010000165.1:0-2001 GCA_035306865.1 Sphingobacteriaceae bacterium | reverse complement strand
TATTTGTTGACCACTTGACTGAGGTCTATCCGGTATAAATCAAGATTCAATTCATTTGCCAATACTTCCGAGGCCATCGTCTTTCCCGTTCCACTCTCTCCGGCAAACAGGGCGCTGATGCCTAACCCACGACTGCTTTTACCGGCAAATCCCCAATCAAAATAAACCTTTTGCCTTTGTTGAACATGAATAGCGATTTCATTCAAAATTGTTTTTTGAAAGTCAGGAAGGACCAAATCATCCCAACGTGCCACAGGCTCAATCCGGTGTGCCAGATGCCCCAAATTAGGTCGGGTATGCGTACAGCATATCTCCCACAACTGTTCCTTCAGTCCCTTTGAAGCAGCGGTTGAATTCCCGTTTTTCCTGATTTCGCTTTGGGCTAGCCTGGCTAAGTTCTTAATCGCATAGGAATCCAAATCAAATTGGGTAACCAGATTCCCAGCAACTCCATCCAAGCTCTCTTCAATCCCAGACAGTTGTTGTTGCCATAATGCGCTTTGTTCTTCCTGAGAGGGCCGCACTACCTCCAGGCTTATCACTTCCCGGTCAATACCAGAAACTTTTCTATTGCTCCCCAATACCAAAATATGTTGGATGTTCTCAATCATATAAAAAATTAGTTGGCTGGTTTTCTGATCCTGCAATTCATCTTGGCTATCATCAAGAAACAGCACATGTCCAAATAGGATCGCTTCTCTATTCCAAAGCCGGACCATTTCTATCAGCTCGTTGTAATTGTGAGGTATTAATTGGCTTGGAAGCCTGTAGGTGGATAAGCCATGACTTGAAAATGCCTCAGCAATAATATTGACTTTTTCCTTATGGCTGTTACCCATCAGTTGAATGACGGGATAATTCTTCTGATCTGCGGAATTATCGGACAGGGATTTTTCGAGTTTTTCAGCCAATAACTGATGGGAAGGAACCAAATTTCCTGCGGGAACAACAAATTTGAAAAAATCCTGTATGCGATGGTCTAGGGATTCAATCCCTGCTACGTAATGCAGGATATGTTCGTCTATCCTGCAGGTGGCCTGAGATAAGAGCGAGTTTTTGTTTATTTCAATCAGTTGCCACCAACGAAGGGGTGCATCTGGTGTCAGGGCCGACCAATGAGCATCTTCAAAAGCAGCAAGGGCCAATCCAAAGGTAGGGGACTGGCCGGATTCACCTTGAAATTTCTGAATTAGTTGGACGAACTGAACATCAATTTCCACCCCAATGCACATTAGAAAAATTTTTTCTTCGAATGAACTGAGATGAAAAAGGTTAACCAACGTTTTTACAAAAGGGGAAACAGTCAATTCTTCCTCTTGCATCCTCAGGTCATGCCTGGCCTTCTCCAAGGCTAGGTCGGCATCTGTTAAATCCCCATTTTTTTCGACCTGGATGTGATAGCGACTTAGCTCCGCTTTTATCACATTTACTGAGGCGATTAGGAATCTACTGTTTATTTCCAACCATTGCTCTCTTTGCATGTCCTAATATTGATTTTTACTGGTAAAATGCCCGTCTGCCCACGGGTAGGGAAACGCCAAACCAACATATCATTCAAAGGGGTGTACCCCGATAATGGCGATTTCAAGCTAATTATAAAATGTCCATTTGTGGAGAATCAAATTCCCCCGATGTATTGGTGAATAAAGGACTTGATGCTCCATCCACCTGAATACGCACCAGGTAGCTGCCCGTCCGTATTCCTTCGGCTTCAAAGAGTAAGGTATTAATTGGATCTTCAGTACTATCAAAAAACGTAGCAGAAAGTGTAAAACTATAAGAGGCTGGATCAGTTCCTGAATCAGGATCCATTTGATTGAGCAAAAGGACCACTCTCTGTCCGGGATGTACATCTGGTCTTACTTCTATCTCTATATCCGCTGAAATAAGATTTCCCTCGGAGATCACTCCGGTATTTACACCGCTATTTATAATTTCAGGACTTAAAACAAACGCCTGTAAATTGGATGATGCACCTTTAAATTCCCTCTCGTCCGGTGG
>DATGNG010000164.1:0-4149 GCA_035306865.1 Sphingobacteriaceae bacterium | reverse complement strand
AGGCAGATCATCATCCTTACCCTCGTCCGAAGAGATGTCCACCGGTGGCGGAACATCGGCTGGAGCTGGTGCAGATGCAGGTTGACCGGGAGCAACCGGAGTAGTCACCACCTTACTGACCCGCCAGGCAACCAGCGAATTGAAATAAGTAGTCACCCCTTCCCGATTCGTCCAGGGACGTCCACGCAGGTTAAAGGAGACTTCTACTTCATCACCGATTTCCAGATTATCAAAAATACTGGTCCTGTCCTGAGTCGCTTCAAAACGGATGTATTCCGGGAATTGTGGGTTTTCTGCATATAAAACTATCAGATCTCTCTTTTTGAAGGTGTCGGTCACCTGTTGGGTGGTACCGATTTCGTGAACTTTTCCTCTTATTTCCATTTCTTATCTTTATTAAATTGTAAAGTTAAGCATTTATAGCTGCAATAATAAGTAACTTTGCCAAAAAATAACATGGAAGTTTTCAACAAGAAGAGTAAGATCATCATTACCTGCAACAAGAGACTCGCGCCTTATTTACAAATGGAGGTGGAGGAGCAGGGATTCGAGGTCAAACACAATTTTGGAACAGGAGTTGAATTGCTGGGAACTGTCAATGATTGCATTCGGCTCAACCTCAACCTTCGCTGTGCCAGTCAGGTACTGTACGCTTTGTATTCCTTCGAGGCGGAAAACCCGCATGTACTTTATGAAGAGCTGTACCGGAAGCCCTGGGAAGAATTGATCCCCTTTGATGGGTATTTGACGGTGACTTCCAATGTCAATAACCCCACGGTGACCACTCCACTTTTTGCCAACCTGAAAGTAAAGGATGCCATTGTGGACAGGATCAAAGAAATGAAGGATATACGCCCAGATAGCGGGCCAGACATGCACAAGGCGGTGTTTCATCTGTTCTGGCAGGAGAATAGGGCAGAAATTTTTCTGGACACTTCCGGAGAAACATTGGCCAAACACAGTTACCGGAAACTTCCGGGCAAAGCTCCTATGCTGGAAGCTCTTGCTTCAGGGGTTGTTTATGCTACCAAATGGGATCGGAAATCCCCGTTTATAAACCCTATGTGCGGTTCAGGAACGTTGGCCATTGAAGCTGCGCTGATTGCTACCAACAGGCGCCCCGGTCTCTTCCGTATGAATTATAGCTTTATGCACGTGCTGGGATATGACGAGGAAGTGTTTTATGAGGAACGGCGACGATTGAAATCTCAGGTGATCAAGAATGTGGAGCTGAAAATTATTGCCAGCGATCATTCGCGGGATGCGGTGGAAATTTCGAAAGCCAATGCCAAAACTGCGGGTGTGGACCAACTGCTGACTTTTGAGCTCTGTGATTTTGCCCAAACCCAAGTACCGCAGGATCAGGGAGGGGTGGTGGTTTTCAATCCTGAATACGGCGAGCGCCTGGGTGTTCACAGCAAATTGGAAGAAACCTATACCCGGATAGGTGATTTTCTTAAAAAGGACTGTGGGGGATATCATGGTTATGTGTTTACCGGCAATCCCGACCTGGCCAAAAAAATCGGTTTGCGGGCTTCGAGAAGAATAGAGTTTTACAATGGGAAGCTGGATTGCCGTTTGTTGGAATATGAATTGTATTCCGGAAGCCGCAGGACTGACGGTTTCAAACCAGAAGCAGGAAGCCAAGCAGAAGCAGAGCACGGATCAAATGCAGGACGAGAACCAAAAGAAGGAGAATAACCATGAAAAGCGGGGTGATTGAGCAGACCGCCACATTTGTGAGAGGAAAACTAAAGGGTGCAGAAGCCGGCCATGATTGGTGGCATATTCAGCGTGTTTGGCAAAACACGCGCCTGCTACTTGCCCACGAGCCTCCCGGACCGGACCCCATGACCTGCGAGTTAGCAGCATTGCTACACGATATTGCGGACAGTAAATTTCATGGCGGGAATGAAAACATTGGACCGGAGATGGCAGGGGCTTTTCTCCGGGGATTGGAGGTGGATGCCGCCGTGGTTGAACACGTGCAGAATATTATCCTTCACATGTCGTTCAAAGCCACTTTAGATGGCGCCCCCAAATTCCGTTCGCCCGAGTTGGAATTGGTGCAGGATGCCGATCGGTTGGATGCGATAGGTGCGATTGGCATTGCGAGGGCCTTTCATTATGGTGGCTTCAAAAACCGGGAGCTGTATAATCCTTCTGTTGCTCCTTCGCTAAATCAGAGCAAAGATGAGTATAAGAACAGTACCGCACCGACCATCAATCATTTTTATGAAAAGCTGCTTTTGTTAAAGGACTTGATGAATACAGGGACTGCAAAAAAAATTGCTGAACAACGGCATAGGTATATGGAATCCTTTTTAGAGCAGTTTATATTGGAATGGGACGGAGAGCCTATCTTATAAATATAATCAAAAAAACCGAAAAAACCATGAGATTCATAAAGAAACTTTCAAAAAACTGGTTGGCCGGCATGCTGGTGCTGCTAAGTGGTTTGATTCTCCTTCCGGCTAAGGCAGGCTATGCGCAGCAGGACCCCGTCAGGCTCGGCTCAACGGCGGATTCGCTGTCCATCGTTGCGCAACCCTGGATCAGCGAAAATATTCATCCCGGACTCATCTGGAAAAAAGCGCATTTCCAAAACCTTTTTGATTCCCGCCAAATGGTAAATTATCTGGAAATCGATCTTAACAATCCGGAAATCAATGTAGCTTTTGACGGTGTTCCTACCGGATTTAAGCGCACGAGTGAATTTGTCAAAGAAGCAGGAGCACTTGCCGGCATCAATGCCACCTTTTTCAATACCTCGACCGGAGGTTCCGTCACCTTGTTGAAAATTGACGGTCAGCTCCTCAACGAAACAACCCTGTTGCTGGCAAACGGCCAGCGCAACGAAAGGGCCAACGGGGCCGTCCTTTTGGAGAAAGAAGCGAACAATGGAAAACAGAGGGTGAAAGCGGATATTTTTGCCGGGAATAATGATAACTTACACTGGGACAAAGAATTTCCGGGAGACAACATCATGGTTTGCGGTCCTGTTCTGGTCATGGACGGCCAGGCTGCACACCTCCAGGACAACGCCTTTAACAAAAACAGACACCCCCGCTCGGCCGTTGCCCTGCTGCCAGGCAATAAATTGATTCTGATGACAGTGGATGGGAGGAATGCGGAGGCCCAGGGCATGAGCCTGCACGAGCTCGCTTTTCTGCTGAAAATATTGGGTGCTGAAAAAGCCCTGAACCTGGATGGCGGGGGGTCAACCGCTCTTTATATTGAAGGGATTGGAGAAAATGGAATTGTAAATTACCCCAGCGACAACAGTCTGTTTGATCATGACGGAGAACGCCGGGTGGCAAACGCCATTTTGGTCACAACAGCCTCTTTTATGGACAATCAGGTCATTGCACACCGGGGAGCCTGGAAGAAAGATGGCTTGCCACAAAATTCCATTGCGTCCCTGCAAAAAGCGATATCATTGGGTGTTGCGGGCACCGAGTTCGATGTACACCTTACCAAAGACAATGTCTTGGTCGTCAACCATGATAATGATTATAATGGGATCGAAATCGCTACTGCCACTTACAAGGAATTGTTGGCGGTTAAACTTCCCAACGGAGAAAAAATCCCTACCGCTGAGGAATATATCCGGGAGGGAATGAAACAGAAAGGAACCAAACTGATTTTTGAACTAAAAACTTCTCCATTAGGCCCGGAAAGGACAGAGGACTCTGCTGTTTTGGCGGTGGAGCTGGTCAAATCCCTCCAAGCTGAGGAGTGGATCGAGTATATTTTATTCAGTTACGAGGGTGCCAAAAAAATCATCGAACTGGACCCCCGGGCAAAAGTTTGGTATCTGTTGGGGGACGTAGCACCGGCACAGGCTAAAGCGGACGGATTCTATGGCTTGGATTATCATTATAGGATTTACCGGCAAAACCCGGAATGGATAAAAGAAGCGCACGATTTGGGGCTGTTAGTCAATGTTTGGACCGTCAACAATGCGGATGAAATGCGTATATTGCTGGATCAAAATGTAGAATTTATCACTACGGATGAGCCGGAATTGCTGTTTGAAGTGCTTAGTGAAAGGAAATAAGCTTTTTGTTATGAATATACGTTTTATGAATTTGAATTTTTTCAGAAAGATCGGAATGATCGCGGTCGCTTCGATAATGCTAAACTCCT
>DATGNG010000163.1:0-2828 GCA_035306865.1 Sphingobacteriaceae bacterium | reverse complement strand
AGTCCGGACACTTACCTTCAAACTGAGCTGGAGGCTTCCTTTATCTATGAAGATACACCGGATCAGGAAAAGGCTACCCTGGATGTCAAAAGGGATATGGAATCTCCGCATCCCATGGACAGGTTGGTCTGTGGGGATGTGGGTTTTGGTAAAACTGAGGTGGCTATCCGGGCAGCATTTAAAGCTGTAGCAGATAGTAAACAAGTAGCCGTTCTTGTGCCGACTACAATTTTGGCCATGCAGCATTACCGGACATTTTCCGAAAGGCTAAAAGGTTTCCCCTGCAATATTGATTATATCAACCGCTTTAAAAGTCCAAAATCCATCAAGGAGACGCTCGCCCGGCTGGCCAGTGGAGAACTGGACATCATTATTGGCACCCATAGATTAGTGAGCAAAGATGTACAATTCAAAGATCTGGGGCTGATGATCATCGATGAGGAACAAAAATTTGGGGTGTCCGTCAAGGAGAAGCTCAAACAAATGCGGGCCAATGTAGATTGCCTGACGCTGACCGCAACACCCATTCCCCGTACGCTGCATTTTTCACTAATGGGCGCCAGGGATCTGAGCATTATCAGCACTCCCCCTCCCAACAGGCAACCGGTCCAGACCGAACTGCACGTTTTCAACGAAAGCCTTATTCAGGAGGCAGTTTCCACTGAGTTGGAGCGGAATGGTCAAGTGTTCTTTATTCACAACCGGGTGGCCGACCTGCCACAGCTTGGGGAGCTGATCCAGCGGCTTGTACCCAATGCCAGAGTGGGCGTAGCCCATGGGCAATTGGAAGGAGACGCTTTGGAAAATGTTATGCTCAAATTCATCGGGCATGAATATGATGTATTGGTAGCTACTACGATTATTGAGTCCGGACTGGATATTCCCAATGCCAACACTATCATCATCAATCAAGCACACATGTTTGGCTTGAGTGATCTACACCAGATGCGTGGCCGGGTTGGCCGAACCAATAAAAAGGCCTATTGCTATCTGCTCAGCCCCCCGGTTTCCACCCTGACGCCCGAAGCTTACAAACGCCTCAATGCTATTGAAGAGTTTTCTGACCTGGGCAGTGGATTCAATGTGGCAATGCGTGACCTGGACATCCGGGGAAGCGGCAACCTCTTAGGGGCGGAACAAAGTGGTTTTATTGCCGAAATTGGCTTCGAAATGTACCATAAAATACTGGATGAGGCCATTCAGGAGCTCAAAGACGATGAGTTCAAAGGATTATTCCCCGATCAGCAGGGGCAAAATTACGTGCAATTCACGCAAATTGATACCGATATGGAGGTGTTGATACCGGACGAATACGTCACTCACATCAGTGAACGTTATAATCTGTACAGTGAATTGGCCAATCTAAAAAATGAGGAAGAGCTCGAGCAGTTCAAAGCAGCCTTGATTGATCGTTTTGGCCCTATCCCGCTTGAAGTACACCACCTATTTGGTACGCTGCGGATACAGTGGCTGGGCAAAAAAATTGGGTTCGAAAAAATCTCCTTCAAAAAGGAGCTGCTGCGGGGCTATTTTGTGAGTAAAAAAGATTCTCCTTATTTCGAAAGTGAGCAATTTGGCAAAGTGTTGTCCTTTGCGCAAAACAATCCGACTATTAGCAATCTTAAAGAAGTTAAAGGCACCCTACGAATAGCCGTCAGCGGTATCAGCGACCTGACGCAAGCGTTGCAGGTACTCAATGAAATGTGTTTTTGATTGTCTTAATATTTTTAGATATTAGCTGTTTCAATACTATTCAACAGGAAAAGAAAGATTCAACAGGGAAAAAAATATGGCCATTTACAGATTCAGAGTTATTTTTGAAGATTACGACGAGGTGATTCGGGAAATTGATATATTGTCAAAACAGACCTTTCTGGACTTTCATGAAGCTATTCACAAGGCCACTGGTTACAATCCAGCTGCATCCTCCTCCTTTTATGTCAGTAATGACCAATGGAAAAAGGGTCAGGAAATTGCCTTTATGCCCAATGAACGGAAAGTCAGTCAGGGGGTTACTGAAATGGCCGATGCGAAACTGAGTAAATTTGTCAATGATCCCCACCAAAAGTTTTATTATACCTACAATTTTGAACGTCCCTATGATTTTCACGTCCAGTTAATCAAGATTTTGAAGGAGGAGGAAGGAGTGGTGTATCCCCTGCTGGTCAACAGTGTGGGTATTGTTCCCAAGCCGTTCGGGGCCCACATCAACCTCGAGGGTGACAGCAATGTCCCAGGTAAAGAGGATGACTATGATTTCCTGAATGAAACCCAATACGGAATCGATGCAGAGGAGGATTTTGATCTGCTGGATGGAGAAGAGGAAGCGGGTGAGGGTTCTGGGGGAGAAGGAACACCCCAATCGGAGATGGGGTTTGAGGATGAGTTTTAATAAGCTGATTACCGTTGTTGGTCCTACCGCAGTGGGTAAGACGAGGGTGGCAATAGAAATAGCCAAAATCCTACAAACGGTAGTAGTATCGGCAGATTCCAGGCAATTTTATAAGGAAATGTCTATTGGTACGGCCAAACCTTCATCTGAGGAACTGGCTTCGGTGCCCCATTATTTTATTGATTCCCATCAAATCAAGGACAATCTGTCTGCCGGGGATTTTGAGCGGGAAGCTCTTGCCTTGCTCGGGGAACTCTTCGTGCGATACTCTCAGGTGGTACTGGTTGGAGGATCCGGCCTGTTTGTGAATGCCTTGAGGCAAGGACTGGACGATCTGCCGGGGCCAAAACCGGGAGTCCGCGAAAAATGGAATCAGATCTTTGCCGAGCAGGGGATTGAGGCTTTGCAACAGGCTCTGGCAGTGGCAGATCCGGTT
>DATGNG010000162.1:0-2626 GCA_035306865.1 Sphingobacteriaceae bacterium | reverse complement strand
TCCGAAAAATGAATAGCATCTGATGTCAAATAGGCATTCGTGACCAGCCAGCCAAACTTTACCTGTGCTTCCTGCCCAAAATAGGGAAAGGACTTATCAACCAAATCCTTGAAGCGGGATAAGAAATACATAGGGGTGGTGACACTTATTTTTGCTTCGGTCGTGTTTCGGAATTTGCATTCGGCAATGGCCAACTCTCCATCCTTGAGCCCGACCACATCAATTTCATGGGAAACAGCATAACCCTGTAGTTGCTGACCGGTCACGGTGCGGTAACCCATATGTTCAAAGATCCGGGCAGTCCATTTTTCAAAGAAATAACCATTCGGCCCCAGATCCCGCAAGGCTCTTTTCAGGCTGTATCTGGCGGCAAACGAGCTGGATTTCCTTTTCAGTTGATTGAATGCCAATCGGTACAGATCTTTGGTGTGCATTCCATCAAAAATCTGGGGACGGATCGTTCTTACAATTTCAGCCACGGTTTCAGGAGAGGCGCCGGACTTTGAAAGTGAATGAATCAATTTATCCACCTCAAATTCTACCAGTTCTCCTGAATACTTTTTAATTTTCATCTACAAACGTTTAAAAACCAGTTACCCTCCCCGCGTTTAAAATTCATGGAAGTCTCCCGATAGGATATCGCATATGCGTTTTTTCAGCATAATCCGAATTGCTGTGAATCCAACTCAACTGAGCCTGCGCATTGCTGCGAAGCTGTTCGTCCGAAGCCTTGGCTTCTTCAAAAGCGGCCCGTAGTTCAGGATTGTCCCTGAGTATTTGCGCTGCTTCATCCTCAAAAACATAAGCCGAAAAATATTCTTTACGACTCAGAATGCTGTCAAAGAAATTCCAGTTGAAAAAGGAGTCCGGTGCCTGAGGTTCCAATGTCTCCACTACATACCGGTTCGCGGCCTGATCCATATAAACCAAATAATCACCTTTATAAAATTGTACTTGCTGCCTTTCTGTACGCAATTTTACCTGACTATGGTTATAATGGCCTTCATAAGGCGCGCGGGCAGTTTGAAAATCTGTAATATAATACATATCCAATTCCATCAGGGTGTCCCGTTCCAGCTGCTGTACTTTCACTCCATTGAGCTGTAGTAGGCTGATCACCTCATGCCAAGCCTGCGGAATTACATAAGCCTGTGGTTTTTCAATTTCCAAAACGGGTTTATAGCGATTATAATATCTGATTTTTCGCGTAAAGGGTTTGTCCCTGTCATAAAACAATCGGGGCTGACCACTTACCTCACTGGGCTTGCTGCCCGATTCGAATCCCATAAAATCAATTTCTTCATACCTATTGGTGTCCAATGTATAAGTAAGGGTAAAGCGTTTTTGGGAACGGGATGCCTCCAAGGCCATTTTACGGGCACTTTTAATTTCTTCGGCTTGTTCACTGCTGACTTGGATGTAATGGTTCAATAGGGCATAAGTTGAATGGACCCTTTGCGCATAAGTCTTGAGCATGTGGGTTTCGGGCATATATCCTATAGTGTGATGTAGGGCAGCATAACCGGTAGAATAACGAGGCCCCTCCATAAAGGATACGATACCTGATTCGGGGGTACGCCCTCTAAAGCTAACATAAGGAACCATGGGGAATCCACTTTTTTCCATGCGATTATATAATTCGCCAGTTATCCGGGGAGCCAATTCGGCCAGCTCAGGATGCAATTTGTCACGCTGGGTGTCGATCAGGGTCATGATATATTGGTAATCTGCTCCATTGCTGGTGTGGGTGTCCATAAAAACATCCGGTTGCCAGGTTTGGAAAATTTCTTGAAAAGTTCTGGAATTGCGGGAATCTGTTTTGATGAAATCCCTGTTGAGATCCAGGTTTCTGGCATTTCCCCTGAATCCATAGGCCTCCGGTCCATTTTGGTTGGCCCTGGAGCGACCCCGGTTATTCATTCCACCCACATTATAAACGGGTATAATACAAATTACCATATTCTTGGGCAACAAATCCGCTTTCAGCAAATCTCTGGCCAGCATCATTGAAGCATCAATGCCTTCCGGTTCACCGGGGTGGATCCCATTATTGATCAATAACACCAGTTTTCCTGAAGCTTTAGCGGCTTGCGGATCAAAAATTTTGTCTTTGGATAATACCAGTAGCCGAAGTGGCTCCCCAAAATCCGTATTCCCGTATTCCAGGAGTTTACACTGATCATAATTCTGATCTAAATTTTGGTAAAAGGCCATGGTTTCCTGATAGGTGGCGGTAGTTTCAGGGTTTTTCTCAAAGCTGATCTGTTCTGCAGCAGAGGTTTGAGCCTGACTATGGGGCATCATCGAGATCTGGAGGCAAATCCCAACACAAATTGCCAGCATGCTGTTAAATACGGGTTTCATGGATATAAATTAATTAGCTAAAGCCAAATATAAAGAAATTTGCTGATCCGGGCACATCGTCGGGGCTGATTGTGTTTTTGGGCCAGGTGAATAATCCGAATTTATAAAATGTAAATAAACATCCTGATTTATAAATTATCATTAAAAAGCCAGATTTGTTATTATAATAATTATTATTTCCTGAATAATTTCAGAAAATCATTAAAAATAGCAATAAAAATTGTGAATATTGAATATTAATTTGTTTCTTTGTGCCAATTCA
>DATGNG010000161.1:0-11028 GCA_035306865.1 Sphingobacteriaceae bacterium | reverse complement strand
TCGAGAAACCTTGATTCATATCCCCAACGTTTTGCCGAAAGCAGCTTTTTCCAATCCATCGTTCCAGACATTTCCATCGTTTCAGACATTCGCCACCAATTTATTTAATCACCAATTTATTTAATGCTGTCGCCACATTTTCAAATCCAAATCCTTTTTTGGCTTCAGCAAAGGCCTTTTCAATTTTGTCGTTGCAAAGATTGCCAATACTGCCCTCATGGGTATGGTGAATCTCTTTTGCCGGGCTGAATCGTCCTTCTTCTATATCCAGTCCTACCTGACGATACGCTTCCCGAAACGGCACACCCTTTAGTACCTCATTATTGACCACTTCTACCGAAAACAAATAATCGTATTTGGGGTCGTTCAAAATATTTTCTTTGACTACAATATGTCCAAGCATAAAATCTGCCATTTCCAGACATTCATTGAGTGAGGTCAGGGCGGGAAACAAGTTTTCTTTGAGCAATTGCAGATCCCGGTGGTAACCTGATGGCAGATTTGTGGTGAGCATGGCAATCTCATTGGGCAGGGCCTGTATCCGGTTGCACCGCCCCCTAATCAATTCAAAGACATCAGGATTTTTCTTATGTGGCATAATGCTGGAACCGGTAGTCAGATGATCCGGAAATGAAATAAATCCGAAATTCTGATTGATATAAAGACAGACATCCATGGCAAATTTGCCTAAGGTGGCGGCAATTGCTGAAAGTGCCTGTGCCAGGACACGTTCGGTCTTGCCCCTGCCCATCTGTGCATATACCACATTGTAATGCAGGTCATCAAATCCCAGCAGCCGGGTGGTCAGGCTCCGGTCCAAAGGAAAGGAAGATCCATATCCCGCGGCCGATCCCAGTGGGTTCTTGTTGCATATTTTCCACGCAGCCTGCATCATGAGTAAATCATCGGCCAAGCTTTCTGCATAGGCCCCGAACCACAGTCCAAAGGAGGAAGGCATGGCAATCTGCAAATGGGTATAGCCAGGTATCAATACGGACTTATGCTCCTCGCTCAATGCAATCAAACGCTGAAACAAGGTCTCCATATTCTCAACGGTTTTCTCAATTTCCATACGGAAAAAAAGCTTGAGATCTACCAGCACCTGATCATTCCGCGAACGGCCGCTGTGGATTTTTTTACCTGCCTCACCAATTCGTTCGGTCAGTAACCATTCCACCTGTGAATGCACATCCTCTACACCATCATTGATTTTAAAACTCCCCTCCAGAATCTCGGCATGTATTGTTTTCAATCCGGCCTGCACCGCTTCATAATCCGGCTTGTCGAGCAAACCGATGTGATGAAGCATAGTCGTATGGGCCAGCGAACCCAACACATCCGCACGGGCAAGCAACATATCCAGCTCCCGGTCGTTTCCAACAGTAAACTCATCAACCATACGGTTTACATCCATATTCTTTTGCCATATCTTCATTCGAATTCTCTTTATTTTTGATGTGGCCAATAGCCGTTCAAAGGTACAAATTATGAGTACAATATAATATTATTGATAAAAAGCAGAAAAAAATAGGAAAAAAGAATAACTTGGCACCTTGTAATAAACCATTGGCATAAATAACAAACCAATTTTAAAAATGAAAAATCGAATAAAGCTTGCTTTCTTTCTGGCTCTCAGTTTGGCATTTAGCTTTTCTGTAATTGCCCAGGAAAAGCCCGCCATTACCTGGAAAGATATCCCAACCTGGCAGTACATCCGCACCTTCAACAGTAGTATATCCCCAGACGGGCAATGGCTGACCTGGGTTTCGGGTCCAACTAAGGGAGACCTGACATTGACGGTAAAAAAAACACAGGATACCCTGGTCTATAATTTTCCTATAGGTGCCACAGGGACCACGGCCTTATTTTCCAAAAATGGCCAACACTTTGCTTTCCGGGAATCTGCCAAAGATGCAGAGGTAGAAGCAGCAAAAAAATCAAAGAAGCCGCTTTACACTAAGTTGCAGGTAGTTTCCCTTTCTGATACTCAAAAGGTTACTTTCGACCGTATTGCAAACTTTGCGTTCTCGGGTGAAAACCCGGATTGGATTGCAGTCGGGCTGGTACCTGCAGAAGGTGCCCCACGTGGGGAAAACGCCCCTAAAGGCACAGACCTTTTATTATATAACCTGAATGACAAAACCACATTCAATATTGGTAATGTCGCTGAGTACTCTTTTAATAAAGCAGGAAACTTATTGGCCTATACTATCGATGCAAACGGTCAAAATGGAAATGGAGTTCTGGTTAGAGACATGAAAACCGGAATAACTACTGCATTGGATAATGATAAGGCGCAATACAGCCGGATTAACTGGAATGAAGAAGGAACTGCATTCGCACTTTTGAAGGCAAACAAAAACGACAAATACAAATCTGAGGTTTACAGTGTCATAGGAATAAGCAAAATCAATGGCCCACAAACCAGCAAAGTCATTTATTCGGGAATCGATGAAGACGATTTTCCGGAAGGACAGGGCATCAGTAGCAATGGTCAGGTCTATTGGTCTGATGACTTGAGCACCTTGTTTTTTGGAATTGCCAAATTGGAAAAGAAAGAGGAAAAAAAGAAGCCCGAGAGTAGCGACAAGAAGGAGAATGGAGCGCAGGACAGCACATCCTCAAATGCATCAGCTTCCCGCCCCGGCAATAGTGCTGATATTGAAAAGCCGGATATGATCATTTGGAATTGGCAGGACAAGCGTCTGCAATCAGCTCAGCAGGTACAACAAAACAGGGACAAGAATTTCAACCTGACCAGTGGGTACCATATTGCATCAAAGCGTTTCATTCCTCTTGCAGATGAAGAAATGCTGAGGATGGTCAGTGTGGGGCCAAAGCAAATCTATGCTATTGGTTATGATTATACTCCTTATGAATTTGAGAATAATCTGAGCGGCCAAAGTTTTGTGGATGTTTATCTGATCGATTTGAAAACAGGCGAGAAATCGCTATTGCTGGAAAATCAATATCAATCTGCTTCCAGAACCATGGCGTTTTCTCCCGATGGTCAATTACTGGCCTATTATAAGGATGGGGATTACTTTGCGATCAATTTGGCCAGTAAAAATCATATTCCTTTGACGACTGGTATCCAATCGGTCTTTGTGAATGTGGAGGATGATCGCAATGTAGAGAAACCTGCCACTCCATTTTTTGGATGGACAGCCGATTCCCGCTTTGTTTTGATCAGAGACAATTATGATCTGTGGAAAATTTCGGCAGATGGGAAAAAGGCGGTGTCGATTTCTCCAAACTGGAAACAGGATAAAATCATGGTGAGTGGAAACTTCAGGCTTTATCCCGATGACAAAGGAATTGACTTAAAAAAGGATCAGTACTTTAGCATATTCAGCAATGCAAATAAACAGGCCGGATTTGCGATTCTGGAAGCAGGAAAAGACCAGCTGAAAACCCTCGTTATGGATGACCATTCCTATGGAGGGCTGCGTAAGGCTGAAAATGCAGGTACTTTTGTGTTTACCAAAGAAACCAGCACGGATGCCCCTGAAATCTATGTGGCACAGTCCAAAGATCTGAATGCCAGCAAGCAGACTTCCAATACCCCCGATCAGGAAAAATATGCCTGGTCTTCCGGGGTGAAGTTGATTGAATACGTGAGTGACCATGGGGACACCTTGCAGGCCGCGCTTTACCTTCCGGCAGATTATGTTCCCGGAAAAAGCTATCCCACCATTACCTATATATATGAGCGTCTGACGCAAGGACTGAATGGATATGCCAATCCTTCCTTCCCGGGCGGAGGCTTCAACCGTGCGGTATATACCAGCAACGGTTATGCCGTCCTGATGCCGGACATCAAATACCAACTCAACGAACCGGGCAATTCGGCGGTAGCCTGCGTGGTCCCTGCCGTGAAAGCGGCCATTGCCACCGGGATCGTGGATGGGGAAAATGTGGCGATCCACGGACATTCCTGGGGAGGATACCAAACTTCGTTCCTCATTACCCAGACCAATATTTTTAAAGCAGCAGCAGCAGGAGCACCTCTGACCAATATGATCAGTATGTACAGCCTGATCTATTGGAATAGCGGAAGTACGAACCAATCCATTTTTGAATCGAGCCAGGGAAGGTTGACCACAGGTTATTGGGACAATTGGGATGCCTACAAACGTAACTCCCCTATCTACTATATCAAAAACGTGGAGACACCTCTTCTGTTGTTACATAACGATAAGGATGGAGCCGTTGATTACACTCAAGGCATCGAATACTATAATGGATTGCGTAGGCTCAACAAACCTGTCACCATGATTACCTATAAAGGTGAGAATCATGGTATTGTTAAGGAAGCAAACCGAAAGGATTATGCTGTTCGCATGCTGGAATTCATGGACCATTACCTGAAAGGAAAGCCGGCACCGGATTGGTGGGAAAAAGGTATTGATCTACTGGATATGCAAAAGCACCTTGATGAAAGGGCGTTTTAATCAGATTACGACCGTCAGCAAGAAAGTGAGTGTCCACTTACTTATTTTTTAAATAAGCCTTGACGGGATCGATTAATATTCCTACGTTTGTCACCACACGGGAGAATGAGTCGGGGTTTTATTTATACCCCACCAATTTTTACTCCTAATTATAAACAGGAATTTGATGGACCAACAAGTCCCAAAACTGGATAAGGAACCTACTAACCAATTATAAACCTTATGAAAAGGCTGTCTCAGAAAAAAATGAGGCGGCCTTTTTTTCCGGTGTCATTTTTCCGCAAAACCTCTCTTTTTGCAGAATTTCAAATCCCCAAATTCATACAAATATGAGGATTTGTGAATCGGCAAAAACAGAAGGTAAAAACAGAAAAAGGATTATTTCAGAAAGGTTTATTGCTTACCTGGGCGGAAATTGCGGCTTCGGCTTCAGCTACCACCTCTTCCGGGAGCCGACCGGCCGGCTCAATTGGAGGTAGTACTTCCCAGGTCATTGCTACGAAAGTTTCGATGGGGAAGCCCCCATAACGCTGCATTCTCCAGGAATTATTGATTGCTATCGGCACGATCAGAGCTTCAGGCACTTTCTTGAGGATAGTTGCAATCCCACCTTCCTTGAATGGTTTCATAACCCCCGTCCGGGAGCGGGTGCCTTCCGGAAAGATCACGGTGGACCAGGTATTGGCTTTCATATTCCGGGCCAGCTTGAGGATTTCGGCAATGGCCTGTTTGGAGTCTTTACGGTCAATGTTGGCTCCTCCCCCATGCCTCAGATTGAAAGATACACTTGGAATACCCCTGGTTAATTCGATCTTGGAAATAAACTTAGCGTGGTGTTTCCTAAGGTGGTATATCAATGGGGGAATATCGAACATACTTTGGTGATTGGCCACAAAAATTATCGGGCGATCGGTTGGAAGCTGTTGATCATTGGTGAATTTCACCGAATTGCCCAGTATATAATAGCTCTTCATTAGAAAGAAATTGAGCGTATCCACCGACCATTTATGCAGCCCATAACCACCGATTTTCAAACAAATCCACTGAATGCCGTGAAATACCAGTAATAATATTCCAAATACTATATAAAAAATCGGGGAAACAATATAACCCAACAATTTCCTCATTTCGAAAAGCTTGCTCTGACCGTGATGTTTGCTGTTTTGTTTCTTGAAGTCGTATTGAATACTCCTCCATAGGAATATTCCTCATTGTCATTCTGACCTGTTATCTGGAAAATTCCAAGGTCCGCTTTCACCAATTTGCCCAACGAAGTACCAGCCTGGGTAGCGATATTTTTCGCACGTTGGCGGGCATTATCAGAGGCCTGCGAAATCAATTCTAATTTCAAGTCTTCCAGCTTTGAATAATAATAACTGGGAGAAAAGGAGGATAATTCTATGCCCTGGGATAAAAGCGTTGAAATCTCTCTTGAGGCATTGTCCACCTTATCCAGATCCCTGGATTCTACACTGACATTCTGAGTAAGGGAATAACCGGTAAAGGTTTGGTAGCTTCTGCCATTATTGTCATAATCATATGAAAACTCTCTATTAATATTCACCGCATCAAACAATATTTCCTCTGCAGCTATGCCCTGCGCAATTAAAAATTCCCTCACAAGCTCCCGATCTCTTCGCAGCTGTACTGAGGCTGCGCTCAGATCCATTGATTTGCGACTGAAGTATGCATTCCATTTGACCAGATCGGATTCAAAATCCATTTTGGCATTGCCTGTCACATTGATGGTATTGGAAATTCTGTATTTATATTTATATGCATCTCCTAAAATCCAGGCAAAAATCACCAGCGCCAGACCCGAAATCACCGTGATAAGAATACTATTTGATTTCATATCTCATTATTTATGATACAATATTACAATAAATTATCCATTTCTTTTTCAACTTCATCCGCTTTGGGCAGACGATGTTCTCCGAGCGCATCAGGTCGAAATATAAAGTATGCCCCACCAAAGGCAACCAACAATGCAATTATGTAAAATAGCAGGCTGATCAACACCGCCAAGTGGGTGTCCAGCGAAAAATAGGTGGCACCGTAAACATTGGCCATTTCCCTTAACCCCAATCCCCCGGCTGACAGGGGGATAACGGCAACCAGGGAAGACAATAAAAATGTAAACAGATAAGGCGAAAATTTCCCCTCAAACCCCAGGGCATATAGCAATAAAATCACTGCTATTATTTGAAAAGACCAGGCTCCTACCGCCTTGAGATGGCTGATAAAAAAGCTGCCAGCGAATGTTTTGAAAAATTTCCACAGCAGCAAATAGTAAATTATTGTGCCCAGCAAAACGACTATGATCGGCACCCAATTTGGAATGCCAAGTTGAGGAATAAAGATGACCAAAGCTGCTGTAATCAGACTGAGTGCCCACAATCCGCTTAGGCGATCAAAAAATATGGCGGAAAACAACTTTTTACCACTGATCCCAAATTTTTTCCGCAAAAAATATAACTTATACCCGTCCCCGCCAATGCCTCCGGGCAAAAACATATTGTAAAACAGGCCCAATAAATATAATTTGAGATTATAGGTTTCGTTGATCGGAAGACCAATTCCCCTAAAATACCCATATAGCCGGGAAGATGCGATAAGCTGGGATATGAAATACATCAATAGGGCAAGCAACAGATAAAAGAAATTGGATCTGAGCAAGGCGTCCCGAACATCTAAAAAATTGACTTTGGTAGATACCCAATACAAAGCGATCAGGGTCACCGTGACCTTTAATAAGGTCTTTGCAATGCGCCCCCACTTTTTACGCCGCCCTATATTTTCTTCCATAAACTTGCCGGTAATGTCATGCAAATCTCTATCTTTACGGTACAAATGTACAATTAGAAAGGATAAAACAAAAAGTATATCAATGAAGGGCATAAAACAAAGGGCATGGCGTATGGGGATGGTAATGGCATTCATGGCGGTAACCACGATGATGATGCTGACTCCGGGATGTACTTCATTGAGGCGGCCTGCAGATGGAGGCCCAAGTGCAATGGAGTGGAGAAATGGTGTGAAGGGTGTCTGGTTGCTAACCAGTATCGATAAGGATAATTTTCCTGCCGAATATGCTGTAAAGTCCTTATTTGAAGAAGCGCCACCGGAGTGTTTTCAGGAAAGCACGTGGACGCTACCTTTTAATGGTATGGGTAATATACGCTTTGCTTCTGAAGGGCGCCTGTGTGCTCCGGGAGCAGTACGCAATATACAATGGTCCATATATTATCCCGGCAATGATCAGGGAGGTATGCAATTTGAATTAAAAAAAATCTATCCGGGCGATAACCCAAAAAATGTGCTTACGGTGTATCGTTTGGACCTGGCTTATGCCGATGATAAAAATATGAGGATGGTGATGAATGTACCCCTGGGGGGGCAGTCCACTGGGAAACTTATATTTAATTTCAAAAACCTGCAATAATAATTGCATTACTGAGCTCATGAAAGGAATTATTTTAGCTGGAGGTTCGGGTACGCGGCTTTATCCGCTAACGCTGGCATTGAGTAAACAATTGATGCCGGTTTACGATAAACCGATGATATATTATCCTCTGTCCACCTTAATGCTGGCAGGGATCAGGGAGATACTGATTATTTCTACGCCCCGGGATCTGCCTGGTTTTCAAAGGCTGCTGGGCAATGGTGAAGCGCTCGGTTGCGCCTTTTCTTATGCAGAACAAGCGGAACCCAATGGACTGGCCCAAGCCTTTGTAATTGGCGAGGAATTTATTGGAAGTGATTCGGTGGCGATGATATTGGGGGACAATATTTTTTATGGGGATGGTCTGTCCAAATTGTTGCAAAGTCATAAAAATCCGGATGGTGGGGTTATATTTGCCTATGCAGTAAGCGATCCTGAACGTTATGGAGTGGTAAATTTTGACAAAAACTTCAATGTGACCTCTTTAGAAGAGAAACCCCAAAACCCAAGCTCCAACTATGCGATTCCGGGATTGTATTTTTATGACAATGAAGTGATTCAAATCGCCAAATCTCTAAAGCCATCAGCCCGGGGAGAATATGAAATCACCGATGTTAATAAGGTGTATCTACAAAGAAAACAGCTGAAGGTAAGCCTATTCAGCAGAGGGGTTGCCTGGTTGGATACGGGCACGTTCACTTCCCTGATGCAGGCCGGACAGTTTGTACAGGTAATCGAAGAACGCCAGGGATTGAAGATCGGCTGCATTGAAGAAGTGGCCTACAGGATGAAGTATATTGATGCAGAGCAACTCAGAAGAATTGCACAGCCCCTACTCAAAAGTGGGTATGGACAGTATCTGATCAGTTCTGTTTTGAAAGAAAAATAATGGATAAAATTCAAAAAACGGCCTTAATTACTGGTATTACCGGACAGGATGGGGCTTATTTAGCTGAGTATTTATTGAAAAAAGGGTATCAGGTCCATGGCTTGAAGCGGCGTAGTTCCTTATTCAATACCGATCGCATCGATCACCTATATCAGGATCCCCATCAGCCAAACCGGAATTTTCAATTGCATTACGGCGATCTGACCGACTCCACCAATCTGATCCGGATCATTCAGGAAACGCAGCCTGATGAAATTTATAACCTGGCAGCTCAAAGTCATGTCAAGGTGAGCTTCGATACCCCAGAATATACAGCCAATGCGGATGGACTGGGCTGCCTCCGGATTCTGGAGGCCATTCGATTGCTGGGGCTGCAACAAAAATGCAAGTTTTACCAAGCTGCTACCTCCGAACTTTATGGATTGGTGCAGGCGGTACCACAAAATGAACAGACTCCCTTTTACCCGAGAAGCCCATATGCTGCGGCAAAACTTTATGCGTATTGGATCACGGTCAATTACAGGGAAGCGTATGGTCTGTTTGCTTGTAATGGGATACTTTTCAACCATGAAAGCCCGGTACGTGGCGAAACCTTTGTAACCAGAAAGATCACAAGGGCAGTAGCACGGATTGCTTTGGGTTTGCAAACCGAAATGTACCTGGGCAACTTGTCAGCGCAAAGAGATTGGGGACATGCCAAAGATTATGTAGAGGCAATGTGGCTGATGTTGCAGCAGGATAAGGCCGAAGATTTTGTGATTGCGACCGGTGTCACTACAACAGTACGTGATTTTGTACGTTACAGTTTTGCCGAAATCGGGGTTGAGGTAGAGTTCAGTGGAAAGGACCAACGGGAAAAAGGGGTAATTATCGATATTGATGATGAGAAGTTAAGGGCGGCCGGAATAACAGCTGACCATATGCGTCTGGGTCAGACGGTAGTAAAAGTAGATCCCAATTATTTCCGACCTACTGAAGTGGATTTGTTGATTGGGGATGCCAGCAAAGCGCAAAGGATGTTGGGTTGGAAACCAAAGTATGATCTGGCTGCATTGATCGAAGATATGGTCCATTCGGATTTGCATCAGATGAAAAAAGAAGAGTTCCTTAAATCCGGAGGTTACTCTCCGCTCAACTATTATGAGTAATATTGGAACAGTTTTTGTTTGACAATCCAATAAGATTTATCAATATTGATGCATAAAGCAGAAAAAAAAGCTGAGAAGGTTGTTTTCTTGCAAAAAGTGGACCCTGATGAATATCACGATGAGAACCTCGCCCATGACGGGGAAACAGAGGAGAATTCGGTAAAACGTGATACCACCAAGATTTATTTTTTCATTTTGGCAATAGTGGCCCTATTAGCTACCAATGTATATTTCTATATCAAATACCAAACTTCTGAAGAACAGGCCTATGGTATAAGTACAGAAATGGCTTATATGCAGGACGAAATCGACCGTATCGAAGCTGAAGTGAACAGATTGAGCAGTGAAAACCTGGCTCTCAATCAATCCTTGAAAATTTCAGAGGATAGCGTGCGTTTTCTCATTGCCAGCCTGAGAGAAAAACTCAGCGAACAAAACCTTACCCGAATGGACTTGATGGCCGCTCAACAGGAAATAGACCATTTGAGGGAGGAAGTAGTCCGGTACAGGGATGAACTGACTTTGGTAACCTATCAAAACTCCCAGTTGTTATCAGAAAACGAAAACCTGCAAAGGGAGGTAAGTGAAAAGGAAGCACAGTTGGGGGAGCTCCAGTTAGAGAACATGGACCTGACAGATCAGATTAGGTCTGCAGCTGTACTTAAACTTTCCAATATCAATGTTATGGGTATAAGGGAAAGAAAAGGAAACCGTGAAGATGTAGATGATAAGTCCCGCAGGGTTGACAGATTCCGGATTGTATTTACAATTGCCGACAATCCTTTGATTGAGTCTGGAGAAGTTGATATTTATATGCGTGTCATAGATCCGAATGGAAATCTTAAGACCAAAGAAAATCAGACCTTCGAGCTTTCGGGCAATCCTATGCAATATACCGACAAATCAATAATTACGTTTACGAATCAGGGAGAGTCCTACACTATGGAATGGTTAGATCCGCAGGGATTCAAAAAAGGCACCTATACCATCGTATTATATACTGACAACTCCACTATGGGTAGAGGAAGTATAGTACTCAATTGAAAAGCGGAAGCTGGATAAAAAACGAAGTCCCCTTACCAATTGTGGTTT
>DATGNG010000160.1:0-5610 GCA_035306865.1 Sphingobacteriaceae bacterium | reverse complement strand
CCGTGCTGTATCAAACGCCAAACCAGCCTCTTTACGGAGGTCGGGTCGAGGACGAACTGATTTCTATGACCTTTCATAAATTCCAGGAAGACGGAGATTATTCCTGGCCACTATTATTCCCTATGGTAAAAAGTGCCGTTAGGGCAATGGATGCCGTACAGGAAATAGCCTCCAGCAAGCAACAGCCCCAGGTCAACCGATTTGTGGTTAGTGGTCTCTCCAAAAGAGGCTGGACAACCTGGCTGACCGGCTCTCAGGACCACAGGGTAGAAGCCCTGGCTCCTATGGTGATCGACATTCTAAATATGCCGGTCAACCTAAACTATCAAGTTGACACATGGCAAGAGTATAGTCCCCAGATTCAAGATTACGTAGCGCTTGGCCTTGTACAGGACATTGAAAGTGACCGGGGCAGAGCCTTGGCCCAGATGATAGACCCTTATTCCTACAGGAGCCAGCTGAACAAACCGAAAATGCTTTTTATGGGCACCAACGATCCCTATTGGGTCATTGATGCGGTCCGGCATTATATTGACGATATTCCGGGCGAAAACTTTATCCATTATGTGCCCAATGCAGGGCATAATTTGGGCGATAAAGTACAAGCCTTTGAGGCGCTCGCCGCTTTTTGGGACTTTACACTCAAGGGGATGGCTTATCCCAAAACCCAATGGAAGGCCAAACAAAGTAAAAACCAATTGAAATTAACAGTAAAAACCAATAAAGACCGGCTGGTTGGTGCTGTTTTATGGGAGGCCAATTCGCAGGATGCAGATTTCCGGGATGAAACATGGAGCAGTAAAGATTTGGGTATCAGCCACAAAAAGAAAATTGTTATTAAGCAGCCCAGACCTACAGAAGGTTACCATGCTTTTTATGTTGATTTTAAATTTAAGGATCCTCAGGGAAGAGTTTATACCCAAAGTACCAGAGCTTTTGTCGGGGATTATGCGAAGGGGTATTATTTAAAAAATTGATATGATGGGAAATAAAATGATCCGCACCAGTATTTTTACTTTTTTTGTATTAAGTTTTCTTCACCCCCTTTTCGCGCAAACAGCGGATATTCACCCTAAACTTCCCGGAGAACAACCAGACCGCGTTGTTCTCAATGTCACCGAAAACATCTCCTCATCTATGGCGGTAAGCTGGAGAACCAATTCCGACGTGGATTCCTCATTTGCCCAATTGGCAATTGCCGATGCCCATCCCGCATTTGGTCAGCAAGCGGAAACATTCCTGGCTGTCACCCAATACCTGGAACACGGAGAATTAAGGGCCAATTATCATTCTGTCATTTTTCAAAATTTGCAGCCCAACACCCAATACGCTTATAGGGTGGGTCAGGGAGCAAACTGGAGTGAATGGTTTCATTTTACAACAGCAGGCAGCGGTAGGCCATTGAGCCTGATATACTTTGGTGATGTGCAGACCAATATACATTCCTTGTGGTCAAGGACCATTCGTGAGGCTTATCGCAGAGTGCCCGATGCCCGTGCCGTTTTGTATGCCGGGGACTTAGTCAATCGGGGAAACAGAGATATAGAATGGGGAGATTGGTTCCTTTCCGGTGGATTTATCCATGCAAGTATTCCGTCCATGCCCACTCCGGGAAACCATGATCATGCGGATTCGGATCGAGGCAAATACGGCATTGCCAAATTCTGGCAACCTCAGTTTGAGTTGCCTCGCAATGGGCCCAAAAACATGCCTGAAATTGAAGAAACCTGCTACTATTCCGATATTGACAATGTGCGCATCATTACCATAAACACCGAAATGTTCGATGAGAAAAAGGCCATTCGTAACGCTCAGGTAAAATGGTTGGAGGAGGTGTTGGCCAATAATCCACAAAAATGGACAATGCTATTGATCCATCATCCGGTATATTCTACCAAAAGAAATCGGGATAATCCCGAATTGCGTAAGGCAGTAAAACCCCTTTTGGATAAGTATAAGGTGGATTTAGTACTGCAAGGCCACGATCACACCTATGTGCGGGGAATGGAGAAGGTGCCAATGGATAAGAATGCAGTTTCCGGTACGGCATACGTGGTTTCGGTCAGTGGACCCAAGATGTCCGATGTGCTCCGTGCAGACTGGATGGATAGGGTGGCCGGACACACCCAGTTATTTCACGCTATAAAAGTGGATGGGGATGTCCTGACTTTTGAGACCTATACTACCACTGGAGAGTTGTATGATTGTTTTGAATTGCATAAAGTAGCGGGCAGTACCAACCGTTTTGTGGATCGCACACCGATAGGTATGCCCGAAAGAAATTAATAGGAATATAATGAAAAAGCGACTGTTTACCTATTTCTTGTGTTTTTTGACCGGGGCCATTGTCCTTCTTCCGAATGTATTTCAGGCGAAGGCACAGCAACCTTCTGCCTTGCTTTATTCGGAACTGATTTTTCCGCTTCAATCCCAGCATGTGCATGGGAGCAGCCTGGTTGAATTGCCCAATGGGGATTTTTTGGTTGCCTGGTTTCAGGGCAGTGGAGAACGTACTGCGGATGATGTTCGGATCATGGGCTCCCGACTCAAAAAGGGCACGAAGGCTTGGGGAGAGCCGTTTGAATTGGCTGATACGCCCTATCTTCCAGATTGTAATCCGGTTTTGTTTATGGCTGGGGATAAGTTGTTTTTGGTTTGGATAGCAGTGCAGGCCAATCGTTGGGAGCGCTCCATTTTGAGGGTGAAGACTTCGACCCATTTTTCGGGAGACGGAGCCCCTGAATGGGAATGGCAGGATAATATTCTGCTCAAACCTGATGATTCCTTTGCTGATGAGGTAGCAGCACGATTGAAAGAATTGCCGGACACCGGAGCCGGATGGGCCGAATATGCGCCAAAATATGACAGGATGATCATTGAAGCCAGCCAGGATCTGAGCAAAAGAAGTATTGGCTGGATGACACGGATCAAGCCATTGATCCTGGAGGACGGAACTATTTTGTTGCCACTCTATTCAGATGGCTTTAACCTTTCCCTGATTGCAAGATCCACTGATGGGGGCCAAACCTGGCTGCCTGGTCTGCCGCTTGTGGGCAGAGGACCAATCCAACCCGCTTTATTGCAAAGAAAAGACGGGACCATTGTGGCATTTATGCGGGACAGTGGGGATTACCCCACCCGGGTGCAGCAAAGTGAATCGGAGGACGGAGGACAATCCTGGTCGGTTGCACGAAAGACTTCGGTGCCCAATGGGGCAAGTGTGGACGGGGTAGTGCTTCCGGATGGGCGCTGGGTCATGCTCAATAATGATATTGATGACGGAAGATACCGACTTACCCTGCAGATATCCAGTGACGAGGGGCGCAGCTGGCAAACCGGCCAGGTCATTGAGTTTGATAAGGACCGGGCAGGCCGCTTCTCCTACCCCTCGCTGATCCTGGGGAAAGACGGAAAGCTTTATATGACTTACTCTTATCATCTTTCCGGCGACCAGAAATCCATCAAGTTTGCTGTTGTTGACCCTTTACTATTGTAAATTAATCATTACCACTAAAACCTAAATAAAATGAAGAAAAAAATCTGGCAAGCCCCCCTGTTTATCCTCTTGTTTTCCATATTAGCTTCCCTTGTCACTTCTTGTTCAGGAGAAGGCAGAAGCACCGGGCAAGAACGGCATGAGGACAAACCTTTCTGGCAGGATTACAGCGTAAAATACTATGCTGAAACCCCAGACTTGACCTTGCTAAAAGTGGGAGTGGACAGAAATGGGAAAATCCAACTCCTTGGTTCGGATTTTCGCCTGCAACATCTTACTGCCGCACAGTTTTTATATCCCGGAAAAGTAGTAGAGGATCATACCTACCGCTTTTTGAAGGAAAAGGATATGCTGGACCTTGCTGTCAGCCAGGGTCAATTTGTATATATGGATAGGAACCATGTGTTTAGCAATGCCTGGGCAGGCAAACTCTTTGTCAACCATGAGCTGGAGGCCCCAACCCTACTTGCGGCTACGGACGACAAGGCTTTTTTGGCTACAGATGGTTTTCGGCTTCATCTCATCAAAGACGAGGGGATAGTTTGGCGGGGAATGCTGGAAAGTAATTCTCCGGTCCGCTATATTAGTACAGTAAGTGCTGTGGAGGCTACTGACGCTTATTTTTTGCTGGTAACGGAGAAAGAGGTGTTCAGCGCATTTCCATCAAATAAGGAACTGAACCATGTATTCACAGCCGAAGAAGGAGAGGAACTGACTGCAGTGGATTATGATGCCCAATCGGGCCAGATGTTGATTGGCACAAATGACGGCTATATCCTGTTTGATCCAAATACCCGGAGTCGTGTGGGAGAAATCCAAAAAAAGCTGCCCTGGACGGAGATTACTTCTATCAAGACTATTCGCGGTGAATGGTGGGTGGGCACCACGCATGGAGCATTCAAAGTCCGGAGCGACGGCGGGTTCGATTATTATGAGGGGGAACGCTGGGTTCCCGGAAACCATGTGGTCCAAATCCTGGAAGGGCCTGGGCAATCTGTGCTTTTGCTGACCTCGCAGGGGCTGGGCCACATTCATTTCAAGGAGATGACGCTACATCAAAAGGCAATGTATTTCGAACAGCAAGTCAGGTCTCGTCATATACGCAATGGCTTCAATTCTACCCTTTCGGGAATGAATAATGGAGATTTGAGTACAGGTTATATGAGCGATTCGGACAATGATGGACTATGGACCTCCTTGTATCTGGCCGCCCAGGGATTCCGCTATGCGGTTACTGGCGAACAAGAAGCGTTGGACAATGTCATCGAGTCCCTGGATGCCATGGAAAGACTTTTTGATATAAATCCGGTGGAAGGCTTTGCCGCAAGATCCTTTGAACGCAGGGGAACCAGGGATGTGCTGGGTGATCCCGAAAGGTGGCAGCTCGCTGACCACCCCGAATGGTTCTGGAAGGCAACCACCAGCTCTGATGAAGCCATTGGCCATATTTTCTCTTATGGTGTGATTGCCGAATTGGTGGATCATGAGCCCACGAAAAATAAAGCCATCATGTTGATTGACACTTTGATGGGGCATATCGTGAAACATGACCTGTACATGGTGGATTATGATGGACAGCCAACCACCTAAACCCGCTGGAATCCGGAATATGTCAATGAATTCCCCACTTCAGTGGGTGACCGTAAACTCAACTCCTCCAATATTATAGGAATGTTGCAAACTGCTTATCATTTTACTGGCAAAGAACTGTATAAAGAAAAAGCATTCGAACTGATGGATGAGCATGGTTATCTTGAGAACCTGATGCGACCCATGAGCGAGATCGGCGAGGCGCCCAATGAATCCGATGATTGGAGCAAAATGCTCTCAAGCGGGTGGAATCACTCCGATGACGAAATGTATTTCGCCGGGTATTGGGGGCTTTACCGTTATGCATTCAACGATACCCTAAAAGCAAAGTACAAAGAAGCAATCTTGGACCATTGGGAAATAGAACGTCCGGAAAAAGAAGGTGCCTGGAACATATTTACTGCAATTACCGGAGTGCCGGAGTTTGATTTGGACGAAGCAATTTGGTATCTGCAGGAGTATCCTATGGATCTGATCAATTGGTCGGTCAGCAACAGCCACCGTAAGGATATTGTCAAATTGGA
>DATGNG010000159.1:0-5356 GCA_035306865.1 Sphingobacteriaceae bacterium | reverse complement strand
TTCGCAGGGAGGATTTGCCTTCATATTGGCCGGTACTTTCATAAAGTACGCCATTGTGGTATTCCAGTCCCTGGGTGAAACCTTCGGGGTCATGGGGAAACTCATTGATCACTCTGAAACTATAATATTGCGGAGCATTTGGTAAAAAAACGATATTGCTATACACAATACTTTCTTCACCGTCCTGATATACCTTTGCGCTCAGGGCCCGGCTGCCAAAGGTGAAACCGTCTGTATCCACTGTGATGGAATCTCCGTTCAGGGCCAACGAGATCACCGCCCCGTCCATTGAATAGATCACGGAATCCACTTGCTTGCCGTTATCGGGGATACTCAGTTTCAGCAGCAGGGGATTCCCGCTGCGGACGATCGTGCCTGCCTGTGGATATGAAAAATGAAGTTTGGAAGCTTGCTTTTGGGTTTCACAAGACAAGAAGCCAAAAATTCCTGTCAAAAATAAAGAGTAAGCGATTAGTTTATTCATCATTGGTGATTGTAATAATACACAAACATACTAAAATTTTATTCCGGCCAGAATGCATCTTTAATCAGATTGACCTCGGGTTCAATATGTATGCCTGACGGCAAATTCTGGGGCAAAATGACAGATACTATATCAAACCGGATTTCTCCACCGTAATTTTGCTGGTTGATATAGATATTGGCGGCACGGGCCAACTTCCGGATTTTTTCCCGACCTATGGACTCATAGGGTTCGCCAAACTGACTGTCATTCCGGGTTCTGACTTCCACAAAGGCCAAAGTATCGCCGTCTAAGGCAATAAGATCTATTTCAAGGTGCTTATAGCGCCAATTGCGTTCCAGAATACGGTAACCCTGTGCCGCAATGGTTTTTTCGGCAATTGCTTCACCTTTGTGTCCGGTAGTCAAGTGCTTTGCCATCCCCGTAATATTACTTGAGAATAATTGTCCCGAGCCGTTCCCCAATAATTTTCAGGGTGTCTTTCATGGATTGATATTTTTGGAGAAGAATTTGGGAATTCGCCTCATCCTTTTCAGTTTTCAATTCTTCCCGAATTTGATGCATCTGGACCTCTACCCAGCGTTTCTTGATGCGGAATACGCAGGTATAAATCAATTCCTGCAAATTTTCCTTTTCATCCGGCACGTATATTTTTCGCTTCTCATCGTTCCAATTGGGACTGAGTTCGTATCTGCGGGACAGCAAGGCTACGGCCAAATCGGCAATCTGTTTATTGCTATTGGAGATAAATACCCGGTCTTCCGGAAGGCGTTGATTGTCCAGATAGGATTGGTAAATGGAAACAATAGCTGCACAGGTCTGGTCTTCGAAGGGAATATCCTGAATGGAATTGATCAGCAGTGGGGCAATTGGAATATCCGGGTTGCTTTCCCAACTGGCCGTCTCGCGGCCATAAATCAGCAGGACCCGCACAAACTCTCGTTCCTGTAAGGCCATTACTGATTTGCTGACTGTGCTTTCGCTGGTAGCTTTAGTAGATGATGGTGAGGACACTGGTCCAGCCGGGCTCGATGGATCTGCAGTTGGCTGCATATCTGGGTTTATGGATGGGGAGCTTTCCTGCTTGGCTTTCTTCCGGCTGAGATCAATCCTGATTTTGTTGAGTTCATGCAGTAATACCCGTTCCTCGATTTCCAATAGGCTACTGCACTCCCGGATGAAAACTGAGGCTTTGATATGATCTGGAATCAACGCAATACTCTCTACTACTTCCCGAATGGTTTCTGCCCGCTTGATCGGATCACGGCCGGCATCCTGCAACAGCACCTTGGTTTTGAACGAAATAAAGTCTTCCTCGTGTTTTTCAAGATAGGACTTAAAAGCATCAGAGCCGTGTTTCCGGATGTAAGAGTCCGGGTCATCGCCGTCAGGCACCAACAGTATTTTGACATTGAGACCTTCTTCGAGCAGCATATCTGTGCCTCTCAGTGCAGCCTTTATCCCTGCGGCATCCCCATCAAAGAGTAGGGTCACCTGCCGGGTATAGCGGGAGATCAGGCGAATTTGTCCCGAAGTCAGTGAGGTTCCGGAAGAGGACACAACGTTTTCAATACCGGCCTGGTGAAGTGCGATCACATCCGAATAGCCTTCCACCATCAGGCATTTGTCGGCCTGACTAATAGCTTTTTTAGCAAAATTCAACCCATAGAGGACATTAGACTTATGGTAAATCTCACTCTCAGGTGAATTGACATATTTTGGGACTTGCTTATCGGTCTTGAGCGTACGCCCGCCAAATCCCAGAACCCGTCCGGTCAGACTATGAATAGGAAAAATGACCCTGCTCCGAAAACGGTCATAATTGCGACCCTCTTCCTTTTTGACGATCAGCCCGGTCTCAACCAAAAATTCCTCGTTATATCCATTGGCTTTTGCACTATCCGCAAGTGCAGTCCATGCTTCGGGGGCATAACCAAGTTCAAACTTGCGGATAATATCCTCCCTGAACCCCCTTTCTTTGAAGTAGTTTAACCCTATGGTTTGCCCCTCTTCCGAATTCCAGAGCTGCTCTGTAAAAAATTCGCTTGCCCAACCCGTTACAATCAATAAGCTCTCCCTGTGATCCCTCAATTGAGCTTGCTCGTCCGTCTGTTCGGTTTCCTCGATTTCAATATGGTACTTCTGTCCCAGAAATCTCAACGCTTCCGGATAGCTGTATTTTTCATGCTCCATTATGAAGCGCACCGCATCCCCACCGGCACCGCAACCGAAGCACTTATAGATTCCCTTGCTTACTGAAACGTTGAAGGAAGGGGTCTTTTCATTATGGAATGGGCACAACCCGATTAGTGAAGCCCCTCTCTTTTTGAGATCGACAAATTCGCCCACCACCTCTTCGATGCGGGCCACATCCATAATTTTATCGATTACCTCCTGTTTGATCACGGCTTATTATTCCTAAAGGTAAAGATACAGAATTTCAAGCCCTATCCCCAAAGGTCCAGCGTATATAATTGATGTTTTTATTCTGGGCGAGGTATTTTTGCTCGTAATAGGTTTTGATGGACAACACCTCATCCAGGCATTCTGAATGGTAGAGATCGGAGGTATGGACCAGGGTGGGATCCCCCAATTCAATGAGTGTTTCACGGGTATATTCATAGAACCCGTCATTGTCTGTTTTGAGATGCATAAGACCTTCCCGTCGCAGGATCTGTCGGTATTTTTCGAGGAAAACAGGGTTGGTCAGCCGCTTCTTGATCCGGCTTTTCTGGGGTTGTGGATCCGGGAACGTGATCCATATTTCGGAAACCTCGCCCTCCTCAAAATAGTCCAGAATATTTTCAATCTGGATCCGGAGAAAGCCTACATTGGGTATCTCTTCCTCCAGCGCTGTTTTCGCTCCCCGCCAGATCCGGTTACCCTTGAAATCCACACCTATAAAATTTTTGTCTGGGAAATGACGGGCCATATTCACAGTGTATTCACCTTTTCCGCAGGCTAATTCCAGCACGACCGGATGATTGTTGCCAAATTGCCTTTTTGCCCATTGCCCCTTCAGGGCCATTCCTTCCTCCAACTGGTGTACATTTGGGAAAGTGCCGATTTCCGCAAATTTTCTTAATTTATCCTTGCCCATTTTCGGTTTAATCAAGATCAAAAATAGGTTTTTACTGCGAATCTGAATTGTTCTATAAATATTTTCTTGAAAGCACTGATATTATTCTGCTCATAAAAGATCAGCATCGCTTTTTTATATTCAACGGAATCAATGGTCCTGAAGGAGATAGGACAATGTACATTGGCTATCAGAATGGCGTTGGCAACAATCCTCGCTGTCCTTTTGTTGCCATCGTTGAATGCCTGTATATAGGACAACAATACCAGTGCCAACAGGGATTTCTCAAAAATATTCTCCTTTGCGTTGATCAGCTTGCACATTGCCTCCAATGCTTCCCTTATCTGATGTTCATTGTCCAGCGGTTTATAATTTGTGCCCGAAATACCAACACGACGCTGCCTGATATTTCGTTCCACCGGGAGATCCCTGACCAATATACTATGGATATCTTCGATTCCTGCGATGGTCAGAGGCTGTAGATAATCGGGGTGTTCAATAATAAAATTAAGTGCTTCTTTATGGTTGAGCAGCATGGTCGCATCATCTTTCGGTTTCCCGGCAGCAGTTTCTTTGTCCTTCAATAACCGTTCCGTCTCCAGCAATGAATAGGTGTTGCCTTCGATCTGCGATGATTTCCAGCTCAGATCGATAGCGAGTCTTTCCATTTCTTTCTGATGGACATCCCGGCTCAGGTCTGCTACGTTTTGTTGGAATTCATTCTGTAATTGATCCAGACTATTGATTTCTTCTGCGGTGAATAGCTCTGATTGGGGCAGGATCTCCCGGATCAACTGAAAATTGAAGCTTTCCCGGATCGCTCGTTCATCGATTTCTTTTTCAAAGTAGGCTTCTATATCAATAGGTTCCAAAAGTTGGTTTGCGATACTGACATGATATCGTGTGGCTTTGCGCTGCCCTTCCGACACAATCTGTTTGTCCTCCTGGAGCATGCGGATCGCCCTTTTGATGGTTGAATACGAACCTTTGGCAATACCTTTAAAGATATCGGCAGAAGAACTTGAGGGGTTCTCCTGCAGGAATTTTATAATATCTTTGCCAAGAGGCGTCTTTTTGGAGCTCATATTATTTTGTTTATTGGGTCAAAAATAGACATAAATGAGCTTAAATTCCAAAAAAAATGAGCTTTATTTTTGTTGTGGGCTCATTTCGAATTGATTTAGTTTGTTATCTTTGTTTCATCAATTATTTCTTAAATCGTGTGATTATGGCAATTTTCCAGACAAAAAACATCAACGGAATTCAACAAAAAATAAGCCTGATGGCTGTGATTCTCTTCTTTCTTGCATTTTCAGCCTGTTCCGGTGATCGGATAGGTATTTCTAAAATGGTGGTAGGGGAAAAGGATTCTGGGGAAGCGACCATTGGTTCACCCATGCTGGTCAAAGCAAATATATTCCTGGATGAGAATATTTCTGGTATTGAATTGGAAATGATTTCACAAAATTCTGAAGGAGAGGAATGGACGTACAGCCAGCAATTTACAGATAAATACTCAGGGGCCAATTCTGCCAAGTTTGACGAGCAGTTTATGTTTCCCAATGGGACCGAGGCGGGAAATTATGATCTAACCCTGACGGTAACGGGAGAAAGCGGTGCGATCGTGCAAGAGAAGCGCAAGCTCAGGATTTCGGTGGACTCAACTGTGCCAGTGGTGGATGAATTGGAAGTCGGGATCAATGCCAGTGGGGATGACCTGCATCTGGCTGCCCATATCACGGCCGTCAAAAAGATCCGGCAGGTGATCCTTAGTGTGGAAAGTGAGGACTGGT
>DATGNG010000158.1:0-4326 GCA_035306865.1 Sphingobacteriaceae bacterium | reverse complement strand
GACGAATTTATTTCCTTTGTTTATGCTGTACGGGACAGCCTGGTCTTGCCGGCTATAATTACAGATTCCAGGGACAGCCTCATCCACTGGCGAAATCTTGACCCTACCAAAACCAACCTTCCGCTGGAGGCGGAGGCAAGTGCCGATTTGGGGGTGAAAATGCAATATGACCCCGCTTATTTTGACCGACAGTTGGCCATAATGAAACGAAATCACGATCCCATTCCTATTGAATTGTGGGATGGCGAACAATGGCTGGTGTACTATAAGGATTCGGATCTGCTCAATCGTTTGCGCATTTTCCCCTTTATTCAACTGACGTTAATCGGTATTTTTCTGGCCATTGCCTATACGGTTTTCAATTCCATACGCAAGTCAGAACAAAACCTGGTCTGGGTCGGACTGGCCAAAGAAGCAGCCCATCAATTGGGAACACCTATTTCATCGCTAATGGCCTGGCTGGAATTGGTGCGCGCCAAGTTTGAGGCCGAAGATGACGGGCTGCTGAATGAAATGGAAAACGATGTCAAACGATTGGAAATCGTAGCGGATCGCTTTTCCAAAATTGGTTCTGCGCCGATTTTGCAAAACCACGGAGTCTATAAAGTAGTGGTAGATTTTGTCAATTATTTTAAGGTCCGCACCAGTGACCGGATTGTCTTCAATGTATCTGGCGATGCCAAAGTGACCGCCATGTTAAATGTCCCCCTTTTTGACTGGGTTTTGGAAAATCTATTGAAAAATGCCGCCAATGCTATTGAGTCCGCCGGGCGCATTGATATTGTGATCTCTGAGAACCTTGCGAAAGAAGAGATTTTCATAGACATCAGCGATACCGGCAAAGGGATCCCAAGAAATAAATTCGAAACTATATTCCAGCCTGGTTTTACAACGCGCAAACGCGGATGGGGCTTGGGCCTCAGCTTGACCAGGCGAATGGTGCAACACCATCAGGGTGAGATATTTGTAAAAGATTCGGAACCGGGTAAAGGAACTACGTTTCGCATTGTTCTGCCCCTAAGTTATTAACAACCTCAAAAACAAAATGCTTTGATACGGGAATATATAGGAAATACACCAATTAGAATCTGTCCAGTGCTGACCGCAATATGTAAATCTGCGGTTTACGTTAAGGAAGAATTTCATAATCCCGGTATGTCTTCCAAGGATCGGGTAGCCCTTTATATGATACAAGAAGCCTTGCGGACAGGACAACTGAAGGCAGGGGGACGATTGGTAGAAGCCAGTAGTGGAAACACAGGATTGAGCATAACCATGTTGGCAAAGGAAATGGGATTCCCGACCACTGTTTTCATTTCGGAGAATTGTTCGGAAGAAAAAAGAAATGTGTTACTTTATTATGGAGCAGAATTGGTGGTCTGTGCCAATTCCAATGGCCCCGAAGACCCGCAATCCACTCAATATGCTGCAGCCAGATTTGCAGCAGAAAATGAGGGCTGTTATTTTACAAATCAATATTTCAACCCAGTCAATGTGATGGCTCATTTTGAAACAACCGGGCCGGAAATATGGACGCAAACTGAGGGCAGAATCTCTCATTTTATTGCAGGGATCGGCACTGGTGGCACGATTTCGGGGACGGGACGATACCTGAAGGCCCAGAACCCCAATGTGAAAGTGATCGGAATTGAACCCCTGAATTCTATTTTTAAGGATTATCTTGGGAATGGAAAACCTGCCTCAGAAAATGGACTGAAACCAGATTCCATTGAAGGTATTGGCCGGACTTTTTTACCGGGAGCTTTTGATCCGGCTGTGGTCGATCAGGTTTTCCAGGTGAGTGCTGCGGAAAGTATGGATTGTGCGAGGTGGTATAAAGGGGAAGCAAATGCCCTGACTGGTTTTTCCAGTGCAGCAGTGATTTCAGCCATTCGACAATTCCATGATGAAATGGGGCTGGAGCCAGACTCCAGGGTGGTAGCCTTGTTCCCCGATCACGGGGGAAGATATATAAGTAAACTATATGGATAAGGGCAAGGAATGGATAGATATACCGATATAGCGATCCCAATTGCATGGCCAGATCAGACTGCCCGTGGCGATGAACAATGGATGCGTGTATTGAAAAAATTCGGAATTGTCAAAAATCTGAATTTTAGAGTGGGGCATGCGGCGATTATATTGATAGAAAAAAGCAGCGGGCGTTTGCAATATTTTGACTTTGGGCGATATATTACCCCCAGAGGCACAGGCAGGGCCCGCTCGGCTCAGTCTGATCCACGGCTTACACTTCATACGCTGGCAAAATTTGGGAAGGATGGTCAATTGCTGAATCTTTTGGAGATTCTGCAAGAGCTGGAAGGAATCAACTTTGCCACCCATGGTGCAGGGAGATTGCTTTGTTCGATTTGTGAGGGGGTTTCGTTTACTAAAGGATATGGCTATGCGGAAGGATTGGTGGAATACGGCCCTATCAATTATGGCGCGTTGGCACCAAAAAACAATAGCTGCTCGAGGTACATTGCGCAAATCCTAACCCAGGCATTACCCGCAGGGGACAAAAGAATCCGTGGTATTCTATATCCGGAATTTATCAAAGCAAGTCCAACCAGCAATGTGGTGAATGCCTCTTCCGGAGCTAAGGTTGTTTTTTATGAGAATGGAGTGCTGGAGGAAAAGAAGATGGATCGCCTTGATTCATTAAAATTCCAGCTTCGACAGCTTTTTGACAATTTTACCATTTCTGGGGCAAAAAAACTGGGGGATGATTCCAAAGCTGGGTTGTTGGAAGAACCGCCCCGTCCACCAGATATTCCTGCCCATGCCCAATGGCTGGGTGGCATAGGAGAAGGAAGATGGTTTGCGTTGAGCAGGTCGGGAAATGAATATCTGATCAGCCGATATGACTTGGATGGCAGCATAGAATTTACAGTGGAGGCAATCCCCAATCGGAATTTTAACCCAAAAGAGCCCTACTCTTTTACATTTGAAGTTCATTATTGGCGACACACTATTATTCAGAACAACCAAGCTATTGTATTCTCAAGCCAAATTGCGATATTGCATAAAAATGCTATGAACTATTAATGTTAGGCCTATAATTAAATATACAAAAAAAATTTATAAAAACAAAATATGGAACTCACAATATTGAAAGCAAAAATCCACACTGTTAAAGTCACTGAAGCCAATGTGGCTTATAATGGCTCTATTACTATTGATGCAGATTTGCTGGATGCTGCCGGAATAAGAAATTATGAGCAGGTTTATATCAACAACGCCGTCAGCGGAAGTCGCATTATGACTTATGTCATTCCTGGCAAGAGAGGAAGTGGAGAAGTGTGTATGAACGGTGGAGCTGCCTTGCATGCAAAAGTAGGGGACACTGTGCATATTTTGGCCTTTGTCCAAATGTCCCCTGAAGAAGCTGAAACGTATAAGCCTACCTTGGTTTTCACCGAAAACAATAATCAAATCAAATCGGTGGAAACTTACAATTTTTAATGAGATACAGACTTAAAGATGAAGGTCTATGCTATGGAAACAAAAACCAACTATTGAACAATTAAACAGTAGATTTGATAATAATATCGGGAAATTTATCGGTATTGAATTTGTTGAAATCACAGATGACAGCCTGAGTGCTATCATGCCGGTGGACGAACGGACCAAGCAACCGTATGGAATCCTGCATGGTGGCGCATCAGTTGTATTGGCGGAGACTCTTGGTAGCATAGCCTCCAATTTGATCATCGACTCCGAAAGTTTTGTGGGGGTGGGATTGGAGGTCAATGCCAATCATCTGCGACCAGTGAGCTCAGGTCATGTAAAGGGAGTATGCACGCCTATACATATTGGAAGAACAACCCATGTATGGGATATCAGGATTTATGAAAAACATGGCAAACTGAACTGTATTAGCCGATTGACTGTTGCCATTATACCTAAACAGAATAATAAGTAATGAAGGACTTCAAGGCCTATTTTATCATCCCAGCCGAACCTGAAATGGTGTACAAGGCGCTGACTACCCAGACTACTATTGCCTTGTGGACCGGTGAAGAGGCACAAATGATCCCTGAACCTGGCACTGAGTTTTCAATGTGGTCGGGAGCGATAGTAGGCAGAAATATTTCTTTTGTGCCTAATAAACAAATCGAGCAGGAATGGTTGTTTGGGGGGGCTTCGGATCAACCCTCCATTGTGCGGATCAGGCTTCATGAGCATAAAAGAGGCACTTCTCTGGAAATCAGACAAACAAATATTCCGGAGGAAGACTATGAAAACATGTCAGAAGGATGGCATGAGACTTATATTGCTTCTCTGCTGGACTTTTATTCGTAAACCTATTTTACCTATGAGACA
>DATGNG010000157.1:0-2923 GCA_035306865.1 Sphingobacteriaceae bacterium | reverse complement strand
TGTTCGGCCAATAACCTGGCCTGCTCCTCCCTACTGGCCTCCAACTGGGCCAACTTCAATTCAATTTCATGTTGGGTTTCCCCTATTTCTGATGCTTTCTGTTTACGGGAACCGTTGAGTTGCTGCAAATATTTGACCCGTTTAAAGGCTTGGTTGAAATCTCTGGATGCGAAAATAAACATCATTTTATTATATGCATTCCGATTACGGTAGGCAAATAATATCATTCGTTCATAATCTTTCCTCAATTGCGCAAGTTGATCCTGCAGTTCTTTAACGGCCCTCGTATTGCTGGAAATCTGATTGTTGATCAGCCGAATCTCATTACTGATGGTTTCGATCTTTTGTTCCCGCAATCTCAATTGGGCATTCAGCGCATTAACCTGCCTCAGTGAAAGGGTCCGGTCACTGGAGGTTGATTTCAGACTTTCGCTCAATTGCCTGATTTCCCTGTCAATTCGCTCGCGCTGTTTCTGAAGCTCGGCACTACTTTGGGCATTAACCCCAAAAATGGATAAAGAAAATATGCAAATTACTACTGATATAACCCGTGTTGCGCTCATCGTATGCGAAAGTAAGAAATCTTACAGGAAAATCAATAAACCTGTCGGTATCCTTTTGGTATAGAAAAAGGTAATTCTACATGTTCCAGCAATTCCTGGCGGGTATAATCCAGGGTAGTGATCAATTTTAATCGCGGTGTTTGAAAAGAAATACTGGTTTTTGTGGGGAATCGGGGGCCTGAAACCGATGGATTATAGGCATGCTGAAGTGACAGTAATTCACCAAAATAATTGCGAATTTGCCATAGCACCAAGCGGGAATCCGGATCAAAAATGAGTTCTGCCGCATCCTTTCTATAAAACCTGCTCTGTCCCTTTGCAGATGTGAAATACTGTAGTCCCCGCAAATCCAATGTGGCACCTGCATTCCCGGTCAGCAAATCCTGTAAATCACTAAATACTACATGATATCCCAGCCATTCTTCGATTTTTTCATAAGGATGGATTTGAAAAGTGCCCTCAATTCGATTGATAACCATGATACTGTCGGGCTGTATCAGCATTCGACCCACTTCCATACCCAACATAGCGGTAGCGGAAACCCAGATGGCACGATCTTTCTGCAACCTTAATTGTAAGGTGACTTCATGATTCTCCTGCTCATTCAGGGTCATAAAGCCCTTTGCCCTGGCGCTCATGGCCTGAAAGTCTAACTGCCCTGCTTCCAGCGTTTGAAGATATTGATTTCGGACTTCCCGACCCTGGGCTTGCCAATCCAAATCCGCTCCCGTCTCTGGCAAATGTCTCCGGGGTGAGCATCCCATCGCAAGCAATAAGGCCAGCACCACCACCATTACCCCATTCAGGGAAAATGGGCCCCTTAGGGGAAACGGGCTCCAATCACTCCACAATCCGACGCTCCTGTACTTTTCTATTAAGCCGATCAAAACTTTCATCCTTTACATCCACCACTTTGAGTGCATTTTTCCATTGGGAAACGGCATCCCTTGTCTTTCCGTTTCGGTATAATATATCTCCATAGTGCTCCAGAAGAACGGCCGAAAGACCATCCAAATCATTTTTTATTGCTCGTTTGATCCAATTCAGCGCTTCCTTATATTCACCCAATTTATACAAAATCCAGGCATAGGTATCTTCGCTGCTTGCATTGTTGGGCCTGAGCTCCAGGGTCAGTGCAGACATCCGCTTGGCTTCTTCAAGATTCTCATTGCGCTCTGCCAGGTAATAGGCATAATTATTTAGTGAAAACGTATCCAAGCTGTCAATGGCAAGTGATTCTTTAAAGGCTACGTCAGATTCGGCATACATGCCCAATGCATGATAAACGCCTCCCAATCCACCATATACCATGGACAAAAAACCCTCGTTTTCAGATGGAGCATTGTTCAGTGCGGCTTCCAGGAAGGGTCGGGCCTCTTCATTCCTTTTTTCCATCATATACGCATTGCCTGTATAGAAAAGTAAATCCGGATCGTTGGGGAATAATTCTACAGCTCTTCTACCGGTTTGCTGGGCTTCCTTCCAATCCTCATTCATAAAGGAAAGGAAAATTAATTGTTGCCAAATAGAAGGAATATAACGATTGATCTCCAGTGCCTTCAGGTAAGAAATCCGGGCTTCGGCAAGTTCTCCAAACTGACTGTTGATATCTCCCCGGACTGCATGGGACCTGGGGTCTGCCGGATAATTATCTACTAAGTTGTCAGCGAGCGCCAGAATGTCTTTACTGTCATAAACTCCTGCTTCCAAACTTCGGTATAGCAATCCAGATTTATAATCCAGATCCAAATGATCATTATTAAACCCTTTTGATAAATATGCAAAAGCCTCTGCTATCTGACCCTGTGCTTTGAGCGCATCAGCCATGCCAATTTGGATAAGGGGTTCATCCGGAAATTTGTTGAGCCCCCGACGCAGCACATCAGCTGCTTGGGAAATATTATCATCTTCCAGATACAGCTCACCCAGCATTACGTATGCTATGCTTTTATCCGTACCCTGTTGCAAAAGACTTTCCAACTCGGCAATTGCCGCGGGATGGTCATCCATCATTCTGTAAACGGTGGCAATGGCGGTAAATACCTGATCATCTTTCCCCAGTGTTTGGGTCAATTGTTCGTACTGTTGCAGCGATTCATCAAAATTGCCCATATAAGCCAGCACAAATCCCCGGTCCAAATAATGTTGCCTTTCGGTCGGCTCCAGTTCTATCAAACGGGCCAAAGTCCTGACCGATCCTTCTGCGTCTCTTCCATGGTTCTGTAGCTGCAACAATAATTTCCAATAATCCGGCTTTCCCTCATCAGCTGCAATTGCGGCATTTACCAATTGATACGCGGACTGCAAATCCTGCTGTTCTATGCTGGCCAGAGCCTGTTGATACAAGGAATCCGCTGTAA
>DATGNG010000156.1:0-4540 GCA_035306865.1 Sphingobacteriaceae bacterium | reverse complement strand
GGACGGCCTGTTGCGGGAAATCCGTTTGATGGGAATACGGATGCGCGACCTGAGATTTATACCTATGGACATAGAAACCCACAGGGCCTTGCTTTCCATCCTGAAACCGGTCAACTTTGGAGCAACGAGTTTGGCCCACTCGGCGGTGATGAGCTCAATCTTATCAAAGCTGGCACCAACTATGGCTGGCCAATCATTACCTATGGCCTTGAATATAGTGGAGCGACCATTGGAGATCCAGTTATCCAACAAAAGGAAGGAATGGAGCAACCGGTTTACTATTGGGATCCAGTGCTTTCCCCGAGCGGGATGACCTTTTATACTGGAAATAATATTCCCGAATGGGAAAACAGCTTGTTTATCACAGGTCTGAACAGCCACCATATAGCCCGAATTGTTTTAGAAGACGATCGCGTGGTGGGAGAGGAGCGGTTCCTTGCCGATGAAGGTCAACGATTCCGGGATATTGCCCAAGGTACAGATGGCGCGTTGTATGCGATCACCGATGAGGGCAGACTTTATCGAATTGATAAGAGATAAACCAATCTAATGTTGCTTTGGAATCATTGAATCCTTGAAAATAATCCGACTTTATAGACTTTTTCCTCTATTGTTTGTCTATAACGCCCCAGTGGTGAATGGACAAGTGGTAGATACACTTTTTGTTGATAAGGAACTTGAGCCGGTGCAGATTATAGCCTATTTCAGCAACCAGCCCATTTTGGGATTAACTGCTGCGGCACAGACTATTACTACGGCCCAAATTGAATCGCAACAGAGTACAACTTTATTGCCTGCAATGAACACGGTTCCTGGCATTCGGATGGAAGAACGTTCTCCGGGCAGTTATCGTCTCGCCATTCGTGGTAGTTTGATCCGTTCCCCCTTTGGCGTTAGAAATGTCAAGGTTTATGTCGATGAATTTCCGTTGACCGATGCGGGCGGAAATACCTATATAAACTTGTTGGATCCTGCTTCCATAGCTTCCATTCACATTTTGAAAGGACCAGATGGCTCATTGTACGGTGCAAATTCCGGAGGGGTGGTTCGAATTCAGCCCAAAGGATTCAATGTCAATAATAATCAAGGCTCTCTTTTGTTGGGTGGTGGTTCTTTCGGTCTCTTTCAGGAACAGCTCTCCGTGCAGCGCAGAGTAAGTGATTCCTATTCCTTTTCCATCGATCAATCGTTTACGCATTCCGATGGATATCGGGAAAACTCACAACTGGAAAAGAAAACGTTCCAAACGGCTCATAAATGGAGGTATTCTAAAAATAACGAATTACGGATGTTGGTGTTGTACTCTGATTTGGGCTATAGCACCCCGGGCGGACTTACCAGGGATCAAATGCTTCAAAACCCCAGAATGGCGCGTCCGGCAAGTGGCCCCAATCCCTCTGCAAGGGAACAAAAGGCAGCAATCTATAACCAGACCTTTTTTGGGGGTATTGCACACCAGGCAAAATTTGGCAACAACTTGACCCACAGTGCCAGTGTTTTTGGTATGTACACCGATTTTGAAAATCCCTTTATTACCAATTATGAATTCCGCAAGGAAAGGAATATTGGAATCCGGACTTATTTTTCATATAAATCCAACTTCAGTGAACACGGTAATTGGGAGATGCAATTGGGCTTTGAGGGGCAATCCGGATGGAACAGTATCGAAAATTTTGACAATGAGGGTGGTACCCCTAAAGCACCACAGGCCTTCGACGATCTGAACAATGCCCAATACAGTTTTTTTTATCGGGCGAGGGTGAAATTGTATGAGCGTTGGATAATTGAGGGTTCACTTGGGTTGAACAGTTCTATCATTGAATACAATTCCCGTTATCCGGAAATTCCCGATCCGGAGGGGGAAATAACTTTTGGCGATATTTGGATGCCCAGAGTTGCAGCTTCCTATATTCTCGCAGATGGTCTTGCGCTTCGTGCCTCGATCTCAAAGGGATTTTCCCCACCCACTATTGCCGAAGTCCGTTCCTCCGATAATATCATCAATACAGAATTGGAACCGGAAACCGGGGTCAATTATGAAATCGGAGCACGTTGGGAGTCCGCCACCCGAAGGTATATTGTTGATTTGGGCTTCTATAATTATACGATGAAAAACGGAATAGTCCGGCAGCTAAGGGAGAGTGGCGCTGAATATTACGTTAATGCAGGCGAAATAAAACAGAACGGGGTTGAAGCTTCGGTTTTTGCATTTTTATTACCATTCCAAACGGATCGTTTTGTTCAGTACATCAGTTTGCGTTCGGCAGTCTCATACCATCATTATCGTTTCGGCACTTATAAAGTTGATGGGAATGATTACTCCCAAAACAAAGTGACGGCTGTTCCGGATTGGGTTTGGACAAATTCCCTTTCTTTTGATTTTCCAATGGAATTTGGATTGAATGTTATACATAATTTTACATCGGAAATACCTTTAAATGATGCCAATACCTTGTTTTCGGGCAAATATCATTTGGTACAGCTCAAGGGATCCTGGAATTGGAATATGAATAGACATTTGCAGCTCCAATTGTTTGCGGGAATTGACAATTTATTCAATGAAACATATAGCTTGGGCAATGATATCAATGCTTTTGGCAATCGGTTTTTCAATCCGGCACCAACACGGAATTATTACGGAGGCCTAAAAATGGTGTTTTAAATATGGGATGACCAAAGGTAGGCGGCAATTTATTGGTGCGTTGATTTCTATTGAATTTGGGGGGTAATGTCGAACCTGTCGAAAATAATGCAACTACCCTGGACCTATTATCATGAAATATAATTCCAGATATTTCGATACTTCACCAGTTGCGCATAGGTATTTTTAATGGGAATATTTTCTTCCGAAGCAAGATTGGGATCGGCCTTTAATATTTCGGAGGCATAACTTCTCGCAATTTTTAGAATTTCTGAATCCTTCACAATATCCGCAATTCGAAGGTTTAAAACCCCGCTTTGTTGGGTGCCCATAATATCCCCGGGTCCGCGAAGCTTTAAATCTACCTCCGCAATTTCAAAACCGTCGCTGCTGCGCACCAACGTCTGTAGACGGGTCTTGGCGTCTGCGGAAAGTTTGTACCCCGTCATCAATATGCAATAACTCTGTTCGGCACCCCTTCCCACCCGGCCCCGAAGCTGGTGCAACTGCGACAGCCCAAACCGTTCTGCACTTTCAATAACCATTACACTGGCATTTGGAATGTTGACACCTACCTCAATAACGGTTGTGGCAACCATTATTTGTGTTTCTCCTTTTACGAATCGGTTCATTTCATAGTCCTTATCGGCAGATTTCATTTGGCCATGGACAATGGATACCTGATATTTCGGCTGCGGAAATTCCCTGACAATACTTTCATATCCATCCATCAAATCCTTGTAATCCATGGTTTCACTTTCCTTAATTAAAGGGTAAACAATATAAACCTGCCGACCTTTTGAAATTTCCTCCCGGATAAAGTGAAAAACCTTAAGTCTATTCGCGTCATACCGATGGACCGTTTTGATGTCCTTTCTCCCGGGTGGAAGTTCGTCGATAACACTGATGTCCAGGTCGCCATAAAGGCTCATGGCCAAAGTGCGAGGGATAAAAATGGCGGTCATTATCAAAACGTGTGGCGGATACTCATTTTTATGCCATAATTTGCTGCGCTGCTCCACTCCAAACCGGTGCTGTTCATCCACGATTGCGAGGCCTAAATTTTTGAATGCTACCTTTTCTTCCAGGAGCGCATGGGTGCCAATCAATATATCCAGTTCTCCATTTTCCAGTTTTTTATGGATCTCCCTTCTCTTTGAAGCTTTGGTTGATCCAGTTAAGAGCTCAATGCTGGTATTCAAGTTCTTAGACAATTCCTTTAATCCCTTAAAGTGCTGGACTGACAAAATTTCAGTAGGAGCCATCATACACGCTTGAAAACCGTTGTCAAGTGCTATTAACATTGACATGAACGCTACTATGGTCTTTCCCGAGCCTACATCGCCCTGGAGGAGCCTGTTCATTTGTGCATTGCTGCCCAAATCGTTTCGTATTTCCTTGATTACCCGCTTCTGGGCTTCGGTCAATTCAAAGGGCAAATGCTTTGAAAAAAAGGTATTGAAATTATGCCCGATTGTATCAAAAGTATAGCCCTTGATTTTGGATTTATGGATCAGGTTTTTCCGAATTAATTGTAGCTGAATGAAGAACAATTCCTCAAATTTCAATCGGTATTGTGCCCGTGCCAAATGCGCCTGACTTTTTGGAAAATGTATGTTGAAAAGTGCCTCACTTTTTGAGACCAATTTCAACTGTTCCAAAAGTGGTTTTGGCAAAGTTTCATAGAAGTTGTTTTTACTTTCTACGAAGACCTGTTGCATCAATGAATTTATCAACCGATTTGTAATGCCGCTGTTTGCCAATTTTTCGGTGGAAGGATACACGGGTTGCATAGCCGAGCGTATGCTTTTTTCGTGGGCGTCGAGCAATTCCATTTCGGGATGCGGCATCGAAAAACTTCCGTTGAAATAATTCGTTTTTCCGAAGATCACATACGCA
>DATGNG010000155.1:0-3700 GCA_035306865.1 Sphingobacteriaceae bacterium | reverse complement strand
TGGGGATTTGAAATTCTGCAAAAACCTCTATTTGTGCGGAATCGGTGCCTCTATTTATGCGGAATCGGTGACAGGTTTTTCTGTTCACATAATTTTATTTTTCCAGATCGCTGAGTTTCTTCAGGGAAGCCACTGGCTGTTTGTCCCTGCCGAATATTAAGGCCCAGATCTTCCTCGATTCTTTAGTCAGGAGGGGTGCGATCATTGATAAAATCAACACATATACGACTACGAAAGATTGGATAACGGGCATTAAGCCCCCGGCTTTGCCAATATTGGCCATGATAATCGAAAATTCGCCCCGGGCGGCCAATGTAAAGCCAATATCAAATGCAGTTTTCTTCTTCAATCCTGAAAAGCGAGCTGCAAAATAACCGGAAGCCACATTGCACAGGACCGTGATAAATGCGGCCACAGACCCCCAGAACAATGCTCCTCCCAAGGTCATGGGATCGATGGCCAAGCCAAAACTAAAGAAGAACATGGCACCGAAAAAATCTTTGTATGGCAGTACCATATGCTCAATACGCTTGATGTACTGCGAATCTGCCAGCACCAATCCGGCCATTAGGGCACCGATGGCCTCGGCCACATGAATGGTTTCCGAGAAGCCGGCCACGATAAAGAGTAGGGCAAAAATGACCAGAATAAAGATTTCGGAAGAATTGACCTGTAACACCCGGTCAATGGCGGGGACCAATTTTCTGCCCAGAATCAGGAAGGCAAGGATAAATCCAAGTGCCAATAGGGAAGTGCCGGCTACCGTCCAGAAGGAGCTGCTGCCCGTGAGGATGAGTCCGGAAAGAAATGAAATATGCATGGCAATGAACAGGTCGTCAAACATGATCATACCCATGATGACCTCAGTTTCGGGATTGGCGGTCCGTTTGAGATCGGTGAGCACTTTCGCAACAATTGCGGTGGACGAACTGGTCATAATGCCGCACACTACCATGGTTTCCTTGAAAGGCAAATCCATCAGGAAGCCAATGAGCAGGCCGGAACAAAAATTGAGTGCCACATAAATCGATCCCCCGGTGACAATGGCCTTCCCGGACTTCATCAACCGACCCACCGAAAATTCCAAACCCAGATAGAAAAGCAAAAACAGCACCCCCAAACGACCCATAAAGTCGATAAAAGGTTTGCTTTCGGTAAAAGTGAGGTCTATGTTGCCGATTTGTGGTGCGTGCTGGCCCAAAACCATCCCGATCAGGATAAAAAAAGGAATTACCGAAAAGCGGAGCCGATTGGAAATCAATCCTACCAATGCTACCAGCCCTACGGCCACTCCAACTTCCAGAATCAGGGTTTGTGATGCCATGAATACTATTAAAATTTAAATTTGCCTTGCTTCGGCGTGGTTTACAAAATCTCTTTCAACAACCGGATGTGGTTGCGCTTGCCTGCCACCACCAAGGTAGTCCCTGGCTTGATTACAAAATCGGGACCCGGATTGATAGTGCTTTCCCCTTCAAAAATCGCAGCAATGATAGAGGCACCCGTCCGTTGGCGTACTTCCAGTTCCCCAATCGATTTATTGGTGCTACGGGACGATTGTTCGACCTTGATCCATTCGATCATCAGGTCATCCAGTGCCACCTCAATGGTTTCCAGAGCCTTAGGTTTGTACGAAAGGCCACCGATAATCCCGGCCACCTGTCTGGATTCTTCGTCCGAAAGGGTCATCACACAGCGCGATTCATTTTCTTCTTCATCATAACGATACAATTCACGCCGGCCATCATCATGAATGACGATCACCATTTTATCTCCGGCGTCTGTTTCGATCTGATATTTTTTTCCAATACCAATAAGGTCAGATTCTCTTACTATTGACATGATATTGATCCTCCAATAAAATTAAGTGAATGGATGAAGCCGTTCTGACGGGCAGTCTTTTTAGTACAACAAACTTAGGTAAAAATTTTTTACTACAATAAATTATTGAAGACTAAAATTGAATCAGTTTAGTTCCTGATCCGGATTAGGGGAATTGTTATCCTGCTGGAATCTGTGCTTCAATATTAGTAATATTTTGTGAGGCATACAGCATCAGGAACCACTTTTGTGTAGTCAATATGCTACAAAAGAAAAAAACATATATTAAGTTAAGCCGGGAACGATTACTTTTTGATATTTTTGGTCATTCTATCCAATAGTATGAAAAGTTTGACTAGGCAATCCCCTGATGTATATTTTGCTGCATTTAGTAGATATATTGTCATTTTGCTCCCTTTATTGGCAATGGCATTGTCTGCCATGAGCCAGCAGACTTTTCATGGCTCCGGGTCAAGGGATTTGTATCCGGATGGAGTAGCGGGAGGCCGGGCAAAGCTGCGAGCCAGTACGCTTGTAAGTGCAGAGGCAACGCCTTTCCCGACTTTGGGGGTTCATTATGTTTATGCTCAGGCAGGAGAAATTATTGCAATGGCATCCAGTGTGCAAGGGCTTGGCAGCGGACGTATCCGGATTACCCCTCCTACCGGTAGTGCAATAACTTCACCAAACAATAGCACCGGGCGCATTGCCGGAGGTCTTGTCGGGGGGATTACCACCAACCGTGATGCAGAAAAGGCAGGCCCTCGTTTACCTGGTTCGGGTAGCGGAGGTGGTTATATTCCCTGGACACATACAGCCGCTACGACCGGAGTTTACAAGGTGGAATTTATCTCCGGGCTGGGAGAAGCCACTACGGATGAGGGGAGTGCTACTAATGACCCGGGACGAGCCAACATTGCTGCGAATGCCAACTGGACTCAGGCAAACAATACCATTTATATTCAGGCATGGGATATCTCTGTTTCTAATGCGGCTGGTACGGAGTGGATTCCGGGTAGAACCTGGACAAATGTACTCAATATGGATATTTTTTCCATAACCCAAAGTGGACAGAGCTGGATTTTCTCAAATGTTGGAGGCTTCTATGGAAAGGCGTACGTGCTGACTAAAGACGGCTACGTGTATCGTGTAGATAACAATGGGAATAACGGGATTACTTTTTCATTTTTCTCCAATAACAACGGATTTGTTGATGCCAACAACGAGCCGACCTATCTGAGTAACATTTCAGCAGCGGCAGCAGATTTCACACACGACCCCCGTACTGCTGATGCCAATGGGAATATCACCAATAAGATTTTTTATTCCGCTCCCGATCCGAATCTTCCGGCTATAGCCACCGGGCAGGGTCTTCCCGGAGGTGAAACCTGGTTACGGGTAGAACGGATTCCTCCCTCACTAATCTCTCCAAAAATTATCGGGTATGATGGAACCGAAGGGCAGATTAGTAATAAAGGAGGGCATTTCTATTTTGAGACAGACAACCTGGCAAGCCGGTACACCATTACCATTAGCCCTCCTGCAGATCAGCCAGGGCTGTTTGCGCCCCGTGTTCTTACCGGCCCGGCACAGGAAGGTGAGAACTGGATTCCCTGGGATGGCAAAGATGGTAACGGTGACGACTTGCCTCCCGGCTATTACGGACCCCAGGTAGGCGTGTCTTTACAGACGGCAGAGGTGCATTTTCCGTATATTGATATGGAACTTAACCCCAACGGAATTATCATCGAGCTGTTATCCACCGATTACAATACAACACTGCAAGACAATGTTTTTTGGAATGACACCAATATACCTACGGGAGGTGTCTTAGGTTCTGTCAGTAGTCCCATCAACGCCAGTCATACGGTGACAGAAA
>DATGNG010000154.1:0-5469 GCA_035306865.1 Sphingobacteriaceae bacterium | reverse complement strand
CCTTCTACCGGATCCGACGTTCGCAGGATTGGGAACGGGCAAAGCTGAATGCGTTGATCAGCAAAGGCCTGAAGGTGCAGGACGGGTTGTTCGATTATCTTTTGGTGAATACGGATGAATCCAGCGGGAATAGTGATAACAACGGGAACAGTGATAACAGTGGGAATAGCGGGAGTACTGTGAAAACAGCATTGGACTGGCTCCTGGTGCATCAGGCGGACCTGCAGGCCATGGGGTTCAAGATCACAATGGGCGAATCGCACACCCCTTATTTTGTGGGGAGTACCAGCCTCACCTTCAATGTGAATGAAGGAAATGATTGGTTTGATATCCATGCGATTGCACATTTTGGGGAATATCAGATTCCGTTTTTGGAACTGCGTGATCATATTCTGAATAATCACCGTTCTTTTACCCTTCCGAATGGAGAAATTGCCATCATTCCGGAAGAATGGTTTGCCCGCTATCCTCAATTGTTTAGGCTATCGCACAATAAGCAAGGTCTGAGGCTCAAGAAGCATTATTTGGGTCTGTTGGATGAACTTTCCTCATTTCAGGAAGTCACCATGGAGCGCAAGTTGGAGAAGTTGCAGAGCTATGAAGGGATGGCAGATGTGCCACCACCAGAGGGGTTCAAAGGAGAATTGCGGCCCTATCAACAGGCCAGCTTCAACTGGTTTTACTTTCTCAAACAATACAAATTTGGCGGATGCCTTGCCGACGATATGGGTTTGGGTAAAACCATACAAGCCCTGGCGCTGCTGCAAAAGGAAAAAGAAATTGCCACCGAAGCCGGGAAGGAGCATCCAACTTCCCTGATCATTATGCCTACCTCCCTGATCTACAATTGGCATCGTGAGGCAGAAAAATTTGTTCCGGATCTGAAGCTATTTGTGCATACCGGAACCGGCCGGGAAAAGGATCCTGCCGTTTTTGGCAAATATGATGTGATTATTACCACCTACGGCATAGCCCGAGTTGATGCAGAGCTTTTTCAAGACTTTTACTTTCATTATATCCTATTGGACGAAAGCCAGCATATTAAGAATCCTTCTTCCAAATCCTTTAAGGTAGTCAAGGGCCTTCATTCCGCCCATAGACTGGTCTTAACTGGAACACCGATTGAAAATTCGGTAGCTGATCTCTGGCCCCAGATGGCTTTTCTCAATCCGGGGTTGCTGGGTACATACAACTTTTTCCAGCAGGAATTTGTGCAACCCATTGAAAAGAAAAAAGACGAAGAAAGAGCAGAACGTCTGCATGCGCTGATCAAACCATTTGTGCTCCGGCGGACCAAAGAGCAGGTAGCCACCGAATTGCCACCAAAATCCGAACAAATTGTGTATTGTGAGATGGAGGAGGAGCAGGCGACCTATTATGAAAGGGTCAAGTCCGAATATCGCAATAGTATTCTGGAGGTACTTTCTCCAACTGCGGATGAACCCGCCTCAGGCAGGCAAGGTGCACAGATCACCTTGCTACAGGGGCTTTCGAAACTCCGGCAGATCGCCAACCATCCGCTCATGATCGATCACCAATACAGCGGTTCCTCGGGCAAATTTGAACAGGTGATCCTGCATTTGGAAACCGTTTTGCAGCGAGGCAATAAAGTGTTGATCTTTTCCCAGTTTGTCAAGCAATTGGTCTTGTTCAGGCAACATTTTGACCGGGAAAATATTTCTTACGCTTATTTGGATGGGGCTACAACGGACAGGGCCGCAGTGGTCGATCGTTTCCGCAGTGACGATGAGGTTCGGTTATTCCTGATCTCGATCAAAGCCGGTGGAGTCGGGCTCAACCTCACCGAGGCCGATTATGTATTTGTGCTTGATCCCTGGTGGAACCCTGCGGTGGAGCAACAAGCCATTGACCGTGCCCACCGTATCGGTCAGCAGCGGAATGTGTTTATATATAAATTTATCAGTAAAGACACGGTGGAGGAAAAAATTCTGGCCCTGCAAGAACGGAAAACCAAAATCGCAGAGCGGTTGATCATGACCGAACAAAGTTTTTTCAAATCACTGGATCTGGACGATATCAAGTCCTTGTTGGAATAAAGTCCTTGTTGGAATAAAGTCCTTGTTGGAAAAAGGCCCTTATTGGGGTTGTTGCCTTTTGGAAATAGGGGAATTGCTCGGGTTTACCGACCAAAATCGTCCTGGATCCGGATTATATCCTCTTCACTGGACGGGTTATTGGGATCATTGTGTTGCCAGATTTCGGCAATTACTCCCCAGTTTTCCAGACCTACCAATCGGTGCCGTATGCCTGCGGGCAAGGTGATCTGATCACCAGGCACCAACAATTGCAGCGCATGCTCTTCATCCGTTTCCGAACTTACCACGCCCACATCCCCCTGCAACACCTGCCAAATTTCGGTGCGCCGTTCGTGATATTGCCAGGACAAACGTTTATTGGGAGCCACAAACAAAATTTTACCATTGATCCGCAAATCCGGATCCAACATAAAATCTGCAGGAAGATCAAAATACATGGAAGCAAATTGCAGGCACTGACTTTCCCCGATCACCAAAAAGCCACCCCAGGGACGATTTAGATCTTCCTTCTCTATTTGGAAGCCCTTGTCCACCAGGGTCGCCTTCACCTTTTCCACGATTTGCTGCCTTTCCTGATCCATCATTACCCCAAAGCTAAGGATTTTGTTGATTATTCCTCCTCAATCCCATTGTTTTGCCTTTTTCAAGCATAAATTGGAAAGCAGCTTCCCTTTCATTGGGGATGTCCCCCTCCAAAATAGCTTCCCGAATCGCATTTTTGATAATCCCGATTGCCCGTCCGGGCTTCAATCCGAAAGCCTGCATGATGTCCTCGCCGGACACCGGGGGTTGCCAGTTGCGGATTTGGTCCCTTTCCTCCACATCCTTCAACTTCTGCTTGACCAGCTCAAAATTATTCCTGTATTTCCTCCGTTTGTACTCATTTTTGGTTGTCACGTCCGCATGGCAGAGCATCATCAGGCTGTCAATATCATCGCCTGCTTCGAACAACAGGCGCCTGACGGCTGAATCGGTGACGGTCTCCTGGGCCAGCACAATGGGGCGCAGGTGCAGTTGTACCAACTTTTGCACAAACCTCATTTTTTCATTGAGCGGAAGCTTGAGGTTGGCAAATAGTTTGGGAACCATTCTTGCTCCCTTGTCTTCATGCCCGTGAAACGTCCACCCATGCCCCGGTTCAAAACGCTTGGTCGCCGGTTTGGCAATATCGTGCATGATGGCAGCCCAACGCAGCCAGAGATCATCAGACAGTTCGGCCACATTGTCCAGCACCTCCAGAGTATGGTAAAAATTGTCTTTGTGGCCCTTGCCATCAATAATATCAACCCCTTGCAATTGCGCCATTTCTGGAAAAATCAATTCCAAAAGGCCCGTATCCATCAATAATTTGAAGCCAAAAGATGGTTGGGTCGATAAAATAATTTTGTTGAGTTCATCGATAATCCGTTCTTTGGAGATAATCCGGATCCTTTCCCGGTTTTGAAAGATCGCCTCCAAAGCCGCCGGATCAATCCTAAATTGCAATTGAGAAGCAAAGCGAATGGCTCGCATCATACGAAGAGGGTCGTCCGAAAAAGTAATATTCGGGTCCAGGGGAGTGCGGATCAATCGCTTTTTGATATCACCCAAGCCATCAAAAGGATCCAGCAATTGCCCAAAACTCCTATTGTTGAGCGCAAGGGCCAACGCATTGATCGTAAAATCGCGGCGGTTCTGATCATCCTCAAGGGTGCCATCTTCCACAATAGGCTTGCGCGAATCCGCCCGGTATGATTCCTTTCGGGCACCCACAAACTCAATCTGGAGCTCTTCCCATTTGAGCATGGCCGTTCCAAAATTGCGAAATACAGTTACCGGTACACCCAGCGATTCCCCAACCTTCTCGGCAAAGGCCACACCACTGCCCAGCACCACGATATCAATATCATTCTTAAAATCCCGCTCCATAACCCGGTCCCGCACATAGCCTCCGATCACATAGCCGTCCACTCCCAGCTCATCTGCCAAGCGCCCCATCAGGCGAAAAATAGGATGTTCCAATAAATATGTCATTTTATCAATCCCTGTCACGTGACAATCTGCGTATCACCAGTGGATTTTCACTCAACTTTTCCTGTTCCTTCCTTTTTTTAAAAATATGGGTCGCTGTAAAGAGCGCCTCCACAAAAGAAGTCTCGCTGGCCAGGTTTTTTCCGGCAATATCATATCCCGTGCCGTGGTCCGGAGAAGTTCGGACAAAGGGGAGTCCAGCGGTAAAATTAACCCCAGCTCTCTTGGCGAGATGTTTGAAAGGAATCAATCCCTGATCGTGGTACATGGCCAGCACCGCGTCAAATTTGGTATAGGCATCTCCTGCAAAAAAGCCATCCGCAGCGTAGGGACCAAAACAAAAAATCCCTTGCGCATTGGCCTGTTCTATCGCCGGGGCAATAATAGATTCGTCCTCATTTCCGATCAAACCATTGTCCCCCGCATGCGGATTGAGACCCAACACTGCAATTTTTGGCTTCTGAATCCAAAAATCACTTTTCAGACTCTCATTCATCATCTGCAATTTCGAAATGATTTTTTCCTGATTGATCTGCGAAGCGATGGATTTAACCGGAATATGTCCAGTCACCAAACCGATGCGAAGCTCCTCACAAAGCATGAACATCAGCGAATCCTGAGCTCCCGATTTGGATTGAAGATACTCTGTATGCCCCGGAAACTCAAAACCTTCCTGCTGTATGTTGGACTTGTTGATGGGTGCAGTCACCAGCGCATCAATCTTGCCATCAAGCAGATCCGCAGTCGCTTTTTCCAAAGATAGAAATGCAAATTTTCCACCTTCTTCCGTCTGCTCCCCCAATGTGATTTTTACATCTTCATCCCAGCAATTGATCAGATTGGCCTTTTTCGGATTGGCCTGTCCGGGATGGTTGATAATGTTAAAACTAAAATCCCCTATGCCCAGGGCTTTTCGATGAAAGGAGGAGACTTTGGCATGCCCATAGACGATCGGGGTAAAGTATTCCAGAATCCTATTGTCCTGCAGTGACTTGATGATCACTTCCATCCCTATGCCGTTCACATCACCAATAGAAATCCCGATTTTTAGTTTTTCACTCATTGTTCCTGTCGATTGCGATTATGCCAGGCCCATTATGGCCCGGCATTTCAGGATCAAATCTATAAAAAAATTATGGCATTGCAACTCTAATTATGGCATTGCAACTCTGTTTTTCTCCTCACTGCGGGACTCGCGCTGCTGAACCCGGTTTTTCATATTACCAAAACTATATGAAAAACTCAACCTCACTATCCGCGTTTCATTCTTTTGGTTGATATGCACATTCAAATTAGAATAGTTGCTGCTGATCCGCTGGACACGGGTGTTGAACAGATCGCTTACTGACAGTTTGATGTTACCTCTTTTATCCATCATCGATTTGGTCATTCCCAGATCAAG
>DATGNG010000153.1:0-8320 GCA_035306865.1 Sphingobacteriaceae bacterium | reverse complement strand
CTATACCCATGGTAATTGCTTTGGTGGGCACATTTTCCTTGCCCCCAAAGTCCCGGGAAGCATCCCGGCGGGTCAAATCATCCAGTGTTACCAGCCGGGTACCGGAATTGGGTGCCGAACCTGGCTCATTAAATCCAATGTGTCCCGTACGTCCAATTCCCAGTAACTGAAAATCCAGTCCTCCAAGGGCACTGATCTTATGCTCAAATGCAAGACAGTATTCATGGATTTTATCTTCATCAAGCATGCCATCCGGAATATTGATATTTTCCCGTGGGATGTCCACATGGTCAAACAAATGCTTGTTCATAAAGGTCACATAGCTTTGTGCCGAATCCGGTTGCATAGGATAATACTCGTCCAGATTGAAAGTGATCACATTTTGGAAACTCAAGCCTTCCTCCTTATGCAACCTGACCAGCTCAGCATATACTCTCACGGGGGTGGCCCCGGTAGCAAGACCCAGGATTGCATGCTCTCCGGAAGCCTGTTTTTTTCTGATCAAATCAGCAATCCTTGCTGCCACGGCCAGCGATGCCGACGCCGGATCGGGGAAAACACTAACTGGTAATTTCTCAAACCTGGTTTCTTCCAATAAATTCAAACGTGCCATGTAAACTTTTGTTTTTTCCTGATAATGATAAGACGCAAAGATAACAACTATTATATGAATTTTATTGTATATTGTGCCTGTTAAATTGATTTAGTATGCGTATTCTGGTAGTTGCTGCAACCAAAGATGAGATTGCGCCGGCAATGAATTCTATACTTTCTTCTCATGTAGATTTTCTGGTGACCGGGGCCGGAATGGTGGCCACCTCATTTCATCTTGGGGAAAAATTGGCAGGGTCTGTTACCTACGACCTCATCCTAAATGTCGGGATTGCGGGAGCTTTTGATCGAAGCCTCTCGCTCGGCACATTGGTCAATATAGTTGAGGATAAATTTTCAGAATTGGGTGCGGAAAATGGGGATGAATGGCTAACGATTGATGAATTGGGGTTTGGGGAAAGCACTTTTTATAACAATTATTCTTTACGGGATTCGATGATTGACGCTTTAGTTAGCTGTAATTCTGTGACGGTCAATAGTGTACACGGCAATATGGAGCGTATTGAGCAATTCAGGCTGAGAAATCCTGACGTACAAACGGAAAGCATGGAGGGTGCTGCGGTATTCTATGCTGCCCGGCAAGCACAGCTTCAGGTATTACAGATCAGGACTATTTCGAATTATGTTGAGGCCAGGAACAAAGATGCCTGGGACATCCCCCTGGCTATAGGCAAATTAAATACCTGGCTGGCCCAATTTATAGCAAGTAAAATACATTAATAGTCATTTTTTTATAGTAGATTTGCGTTTTTAAAAAAGACAAAGGGTTAGTTTGTTGTAAAATGAGAGAAATACAATTCAGAGAAGCGCTTCGCGAAGCCATGAGCGAAGAAATGCGTAAAGACGAAACGATATTTTTGATGGGCGAGGAAGTCGCTGAATATAATGGCGCATACAAGGTCAGCCAGGGTATGCTGGATGAGTTTGGGGCAAAAAGAGTCATTGACACCCCTATTTCAGAACTTGGTTTCGCAGGTATTGGTGTTGGGGCAGCGATGAACGGTCTGAAACCAATCATAGAATTCATGACCTTCAACTTTTCGTTGGTAGCCATAGATCAGGTGATCAATTCAGCAGCCAAGATGAACTCCATGAGCGGCGGACAGTTTCCTATTCCCATGGTTTTCCGCGGCCCTACCGGAAGTGCGGGTCAACTGGCAGCCCAGCACTCTCAAAACTTTGAAAATTGGTACGCCAATACTCCAGGATTGAAAGTGGTTGTACCTTCCAATCCCTACGATGCCAAAGGTTTGCTCAAACAAGCCATCATAGATCCTGACCCAGTGATTTTCATGGAATCCGAAGTCATGTATGGAGACAAAGGACATGTGCCAGAGGAAGAATACTATCTGGAACTGGGCAAGGCCCACACCATCCAGGAAGGAACAGACATAACCATCATATCGTTTGGAAAAATGATTTCTCGTGTGGTACTGCCGGCAGTTGCCGAATTGACAAAAGAAGGAATCAGTGTGGATCTGATCGATCTGAGATCCGTACGCCCGATCGATTATGCAGCTGTGATTGAATCTGTGAAGAAGACCAATCGCTTGGTGATCGTGGAGGAAGCCTGGCCACTGGCGTCAATCTCCTCGGAAATCTCCTATAAAGTACAAAAGGATGCATTCGATTATCTCGATGCACCTATCGCACGGGTTACTTCTGCGGATGTACCGCTTCCTTACGCTCCCAACCTGATCGAGGCTGCATTACCAAGTGTGGCAAAGGTTGTTAAGGCCGTAAAAGAGAGCATGTATATCCAGAAATAGTTACTACAAGGGCAGATTGATAAAAATTCTACAATTTATTTTAGGTTTTCATTTTAAAGCCCTACTTTTGCATCCCCGTGCCTGAATGCATAGGCAGTTGAAAAATAAATAATTACAAATAAATATAAGTATGACTAAGGCAGAGATTATAGCGGAAATCGCTAACAAAACAGGTTTAGAGAAAGTCGATGTCCAAGAAACCGTTGAGGCATTCTTCAAAGTTGTTAAAAACGCCATGATTGAGGGAGAAAACGTATATGTTCGTGGCTTTGGAAGTTTTGTAGTAAAGAAAAGAGCAGAAAAAACCGCTCGTAACATTTCCAAAAATACCGCAATCATTATCCCTGCCCATTTCGTGCCAAGTTTCAAACCGGCAAAAGCTTTCGTTGAGAAAGTAAAAGCAGGAAACAAGGTAAAATAAGGAAAGTAAACCCTGATGCATAAAAGAAACCAGATCATCGTCGTCACCATTGCACTCGTTTTAATGGGTGTACTGTTGATGCAACCGATCAAGGGTCTTGTAAATGATGAGGATGAAACAACAGAAAGCGGCTCTTCTTCTGGTACTGCCGTCAGTTTCACTTCTGAATCCCAACGTGCAAAGCAGGGTTTGAATCCTTCCATTATTCAGGATATCACTGATCTGGAATCAGCTCTTGCAAACGCTGAATCAGAGCAGGAGAGGGTCACAATCCTGGAGCAGTTGGCCGAGACGTGGGATTCGGTGGAGAAGCATTCTCCAGTAGGGTTTTCCTATGAAGAACTTGCCCGAATCACGAACAGTCCGGAACACTGGTTGAAAGCAGGTAACGGCTTTAGAGCAGCTTTCAATGCCGTTCAGGATACATCCATTTCGAATCCGCTGACTGCAAAATCCATACATGCCTATCAGCAGGTACTGGAGCAGGATTCTGAAAACCTGGATGCAAAGGCAGGGTTGGGCGCTGCATATGTAGGTGGCAGTGCAAATCCAATGGCTGGAATCACCCTATTGCAGGAAGTGATCAGGGAAAACCCAAAACATTTGGATGCAAACAAAAGCTTAGGCTTGTTTTCAATGCAATCCAGACAATTTGACAAAGCCATTGATCGTTTTCTGACGGTCGTGGAATTAAGCCCAGATGCGGAATCATATTTCTATCTGGCAACAAGTTATGAAAACATAGGGTTGAAAAAAGAAGCCGTTGCTGCATTCGAAAAAAGTAAGCAGCTGGCTGCGGATCCAACCCTCAATCAATTCATCGACAGGAAAATCGAAGAATTGACGAAGTAAGTATTATATTAATCATTAAAAAATTAAGCTATGCCAAGCGGAAAAAAACGTAAAAGACACAAAATGGCTACCCACAAACGTAAAAAGCGTTTGAGAAAAAACAGGCATAAGAAAAAATAATTGCCCCTTTTTTCATTCCTTACGGAGACCCCGTAATCGGATTTTTATTATTCATCGTCGAACGGATCTATTAACACACTCCAGTTTGTTTTACATGCTCCAGTATGTTCAACTATTTGTTCGACATTGCGAAGTAGCTGTTGATAAAAGAATTAATAATCGATGCAACCCCGGACAAAGGGGTGACTATTGCTTTATTACAAGATAAACAGCTTGTTGAATTAAACAAAGAGGCAGCCAACAACAATTATGCCGTTGGTGACATATATTTGGGCAGGATTAAGAAGATCATGCCCGGTCTTAATGCTGCATTTGTGGATGTGGGATATTCGAAAGATGCTTTCCTGCATTATCTGGATTTGGGCCCACAGGTCCAATCCCTGATCAAGCTGACCAAGCTAGTAAAGAATGGCAGTTACAAGGATAAACTGCTCAATAGTTTAAAGTTAGAAAAAGATATAAACAAGGCAGGCAAAATTTCTGAGGTTTTGACCCGGAATATGGCCCTGCCTGTACAAATTGCCAAAGAGCCTATTTCCACCAAAGGACCCCGACTCAGTTCGGACCTGTCAATTGCTGGAAGGTTTGTGGTGCTTGTGCCTTTTTCCAGTTCGGTTTCCATATCCAAAAGGATAAAAGGTGGAGCCGAGCGAAACCGTCTCAAAAAAATTGTGGAGGGGATCAAACCCCCCAATTTTGGCGTTATCATACGGACCGTATCAGAGGGTAAAGGAGTCGCTGAGCTTCAGAAGGATCTTTTGGATCTGATTTCCAAATGGGAGACGTTTACCAAACGCCTTCGTACCATTGAACCCCCGCAGAAAATACTCGGGGAAATGGATCGGACTTCAACCATTCTGCGTGATATTCTGACCGACGAGTTTTCCAATATATATGTGAACGATCCCATGATCTATGAGAAGATCCGTTCCTATGTGCACGAAATTTCCCCTGATCTGGAAAAAATCGTCAAGTTCTACAAACACAAGGACCCGATATTCGAACACTTTGGTGTAGATCGGCAGATCAAGGCCACTTTCGGCAAAACGGTAAACCTCCACGGAGGGGCCTATCTGGTGATCGAGCATACGGAAGCTCTCCATGTGATCGATGTGAACAGCGGGAACCGTACAGCCAATAAAGAAAATCAGGAAGAAAATGCCCTCCAGGTCAATATGGAGGCGGCTAAGGAAATTGCGAGGCAATTGCGTCTGCGGGATATGGGTGGAATTGTGGTCATCGACTTCATCGATATGCACAAGGCTACCAACCGGAAAGAATTGCATAATTATCTCAAAGAGTGCATGTCCAACGATAGGGCAAGACACACCATTCTGCCACCGAGCAAATTTGGCTTGGTACAGATTACGCGTCAGCGGGTGCGCCCTGAAATGAACATTGTAACCAGCGAAAAATGTCCTGCCTGTGATGGAACCGGACAAATCCGCTCCAGTATCGTGCTGATGGATGATATTGAGAACAATCTTGATTTTATCCTGCACGAACAGAATGAGAAGGATATCACCCTTTGTGTACACCCATATCTGTATGCCTACATTAAGCGTGGCTTCCCTTCAAAACGCTGGAAATGGTATTTGAAATACCGGCAGTGGATCAAGGTGAAGGAGATCGCTTCCTACCATTTGACGGAGTTCCATTTTTTCAATGCGAAGGACGTAGAGATTAAGCTCTGATTTTGTTCGGACTACGTCCCAGCTTTTAAAGAAATATTCTTTTTTTAAAATATCAACTTCCCCAAATTCATACGAATTTGGGGAATAACTACTTCTGTAAAACACACTTAATGTTTTCTTAATATCCTTTTCCTGCTCAAAACAAGGAGTCGTCCCCTTCGTTTTCTTTGAAATCAACACTGCCATTTCCACCACCATTGCCCTGTCCGCCCCCACTGCCCTGTCCACCTCCGCTGCCTGAGTCAAAATCAGATCTCCGGCCCAGCAAGGTAAAGTTTTCCACTACGATCTCCGTGCTGTAACGCCTGATCCCTTCCTTATCTTCGTAATTTCGGGTGCGGAGTTTGCCTTCAATATATACCAAACGCCCTTTGTGCAGGTACTTCGCAGCCACATCGGCCAGCCCACGCCACATCACAATATTGTGCCATTCGGTCTGCTCGACACGCTTGCCATCCTTGTTATACATTTCGGTGGTGGCCAATGGAAAACTGGCAACGGTGACATTTCCCTCCAGATAACGGACTTCCGGGTCTTTTCCCAGATGCCCGACCAAAATAACTTTATTTACACCAGACATAATACAATAATTTAGGTAATCAGTTCATTCCTCTCGCCCTTCCAAAAAGGAAAAAATTAGCTTAGGTTTAGCTAAATTATTCAATTGTTTTATATCTACATAATCCCAGCTTACTTTTTTCTCAAATTCCGGCGTGTAATCCGTTACAGACCAAAACACCGCGTATAGGTTTTGATGGCTCAATACATGCTTCACCGGCCCTTCCAGATAGGTCAGGGAGGCCTGGGGGCCGAAGTATTCTTTAATGGCTGCGGCAAACTCCCTGTATCCTGAATCCTCCGGTAGTAAATCAACCGTCCCGTTTAGGATGGCCGATTCTTGAAGGCTATTCAGGCTGTGGGGCTGATAATGGGGCAAAACCGGCTGATCGGTTTCAAGCAGGGGCAATTCATATAAGTTTTCCCAAATATCCCCACTGCCCCGTTTATTCATCAATAACAAATTTCCTTCCTGCACCAGCAGATAATTGAAATACCGATTGCGGCTGGGTTTTGGTTTATGCTTGACTGGGAGTGTTTCCACCCTGCCCTGCGCCCGGGCCTGACAGCCCGATTGTAACACGCATAGCCCACAATCCGGATTTTGGGGTTTACATTGCTGCGAACCAAACTCCATAATCGCCTGGTTATACAAGCCCGGATGGAGCCGGTCTATCAGTTCGTCGGCGATCCGCTGAAATTCCTTTTTCCCCCTCCCGGAATTGATAGGCGTGTCCACTCCAAAATACCGCGCCAGCAATCTGAACACGTTGCCGTCCACGACTGCCTTGGGTTCACCTCCAGCAAATGAAGCAACCGCAGCGGCTGTATATTCACCCACTCCCTTCAGTTTGATCAATGAGTTATAATCTGATGGAAATCTTCCTTGATACTCGTGCATCACCTGCCGGGCCGCGTAGTGCATATTCCGGGCCCTGGAATAGTACCCCAGCCCCTGCCAGAGTCTTAGAATCTCATCTTCTGTAGCCTCAGCAAAACTCCCCACATCAGGAAACTGCTCCAGGAACCGATAAAAATACGGCAGGCCCTGGTCCACCCTGGTCTGTTGCAAGATCACCTCGGACATCCAGATCACATAAGGGTCCCTTGTCCCCCTCCAGGGCAAATCCCGCTTATTCTCCTGATACCACCTGATGATTTCTTTTGAAAAAGACATATACAAACATGCATAATTTTAATGTATGTTCATTAATTTTTATTTTGTCTGTCTGCCCCAGGCAACAAATACAGCCAGCAGCACCATAAAAACATTAAAACCGATGTCTTTTGCTTCGCCCCTTGAAACATGGAAAATAATTGCGGCAATCATGAGCGCAACAATTCCGTAAGCAGCATAAATGGTCAGCTTAGGTTGGATGCGGAGCAAGGCCGGAGCGATGATTCCAATACCCGCTACTACATCAACAACACCTGTGATGAAAACTAAATTTACATGATCTCCGGCCCAGGGGAATGGCAATGCTTCGGGTTGGAATAGTTTCATGAATCCTGCCCAAAGAAACGTGAGCGCTAAAAGCCCTTGTGCTATCCAGAGGATCGTGTTCATTGTTTTTGATGTTTTCTGTTTGTTTACCATAATGTGATTTTTGGTGTTGTGCGGGTGCCCCTATCGGTTCGTTTTTGCTATCTTTTTGTTGTTTCTGCTCCATTCACTCCAGGAACCTACATAAAGTTTGGGCAGTTCCATTCCGGCATGGGCTAAAGCCAATATCGTGTGGCATGCCGTCACACCTGAACCACAATGGATAATCAGGTTTTCAGGTTTTCTATCATCAAACTTTATCTGGTATTTATCCTTTAATTGACCAGGGCTCAAGAACAGTCCCCGCTCATCTAAATTCTCGGTAAATGGGATATTGATCGCCCCGGGAATGTGCCCTGCAATCAAGTCAATAGGTTCCGTGACGCCGTCATAGCGGTCCTTGTCCCTGACATCAACCACCATATAATCGTTGTCCTGAGCGGCCTTTTCCACTTCGTCCATCGTTGCAATAGGCCAGCCCCATTTGTCGGCCCGGTAAGGTTCAGCGGCTTTTCTAACGGATTCCGCTCCGGAGCTTAGAGGGAATCCCTGCTTCCTGACTTCATGTAGCCCACCGTTCAGCACTTGTACTTTTTCATGTCCGACCGCTTTTAACATCCACCAAAACCTTGCAGCAGCGTTTGAACCGTTTTTGTCATCATAAATGATCACATGGCTGTCTTTGGAAATCCCTAATTCCGTCAACGTTTTGGCAAAGTTTCCGGCTTCCGGCAACGGATGCCTCCCTCCG
>DATGNG010000152.1:0-5310 GCA_035306865.1 Sphingobacteriaceae bacterium | reverse complement strand
ACTATTATTGTTAAAAACTAAAGTACGTATGCCACATATGAAAAAGCATAGCGATATAAAGGAGATCGATTTCAATGCGATAGCGGATGCGGAGAAAGTATTTGACTTCGACCTCACTTCCGGAGCAGAACTATCCAGCCTGATGCGGGACAGGGGCATACATACATTCCAGGAGGCTGCAAAATGGGTCGAAAGCCTGCCTTACCGGCGCAACCGGGACAAAAAGTCCCATACTGCAATTTTGGATGAGCAGTGCGGAACCTGTAGCACCAAGCATGTTTTTCTCAAACGTCTGGCCTACGAAAACAGGCGTCCGGAGGTCAGATTGATGTTGGGTATATTCAAAATGGATAGCTGCAACACACCAGCCATCGCCCCGGTACTGAAAAAGTTTAAACTAAAATATCTACCAGAGGCGCACAATTATCTCCGGGTCCATGGTCAGATCCTGGACTTTACCGGGCTGGGCATGAACGAAACCGATCTGGCCGACAGCCTGCTCACGGAGCGGGAGATCAGTCCCTACCAGAACACGGCTTACAAAAACGGCATGCATCGAACCTACCTTGTGCGGTGGATCCGCAAAAAACGGCTCCCCTACTCCCGTCTCGGAATCTGGTGGATCAGGGAGGAATGCATTGAGGCCCTTGGCCAGGAATGTTTATAGGCTTTTGCTCAAACCAGTTTGGCAACGCCACAAACAAAAACACCCCGCTATTGCGGGGCATTCATTTGCTTTTGGCGGAGAGCGAGGGATTGGCCGTGGCGCACATTCCCCACTCTCCAGTCCCCAGCCATCCCTTGAGGGGGAGGCTACACCGCATGATAAGCCATTCGCTTCGCTCATTGCTTTTTCTGTTTACGGACTTCACTCAAGTAAACTTGGTTCGTCCATAAACAGAAAAACCCGACTTTCGTCGGGCTTATCATTCGGTGGCGGAGAGCGAGGGATTCGAACCCCCGGACCTTTGACAGTCAACGGTTTTCAAGACCGCCGCATTCGACCACTCTGCCAGCTCTCCGCCGCAAAAGTACAAACTCCGGGAGATATTGCAAACTCAAATGTTACTTTTTTATGAATTGGCTGAGTTTCAGGGGTATTTTTTCGATTCTTTGGAAAAGAAGGGAAAGAAAATAATTTTTAGCATCATTATTCTCGTTAATTTGGATTAATTGCTATTTTTGCAGCACAATCCAGACACATGCTCCAAGCACTGGCTCTCTATGGGTTCGTTGCAGGCACAGGCTGCCGGGATAGGGTTTGGATCAGATTTGCGCCCATAGCTCAGCTGGATAGAGCAACGGTTTTCTAAACCGTCGGTCACAGGTTCGAATCCTGTTGGGCGTACTACAAGGGATCAGGGGGTCGAGGTTTTTGAATCTCGATCCTTTTTTATTTTATTTATTTTACCGTAATTTTATTATTGGACCGTACTTGCCGGATTTTTGCAGAATTTATGCTAATTTGTCCGGTTGTTTGAGTCAATCAAAAATGTCAGCGAATCAAAGGAATATTATGAGTGGACCGAAAGTGGGAATGATCGGGAATGGAAGTTGGGCGACGGCGGTGGTGAAGATCCTGAAGGATAATAAGAAGAGCAAGTCGGTGATCTGGTGGGTGCGCAGTGAGGAGACGGCGGAGCACTTGAAGAAGTATGGGCACAATCCCAATTACCTGAGTGAGGTGCGACTGAATATCAAAAAGGAAAATATTCGTACCAATGCAGCCGAAGTCATCGAGCAATCAGACATTGTTATTCTGAATACCCCGGCGGCTTATCTGAAGGATGCGCTCAAAAAGGTGCCACGCAAGGCTTTTCAGGACAAAATAGTAGTTTCGGCGATCAAGGGTATCGTGCCGGAGTCCAATCAGATAGTGGGGGATTATCTCAAAGATCATTATAAGGTACCCATTGAAAACATTGTGGTGATCGGTGGACCCTGCCATGCAGAGGAGGTAGCGCAGGAACGCCTCTCCTACCTGACTATTGCATCCACAGGCACCCAAAATGCCAAAAAGATTGCCGCTATGCTGGAAACACGTTATATCAAAACCATTGTGTCGGATGATATTTATGGGACTGAATATGCCGCGGTGCTCAAAAATATTTATGCGGTGGCCGGTGGCATTTGCAACGGTATCGGATTTGGGGACAATTTCCAGGCGGTGCTGGTGTCCAATGCGATCCGGGAAATGGAGCATTTTATGGATAAAATCCACCCGATAGATCGCAATATCATGGAATCAGCCTATTTGGGTGATTTGCTCGTGACTTCTTATTCTCAACATAGCCGCAACAGGACCTTTGGGAATATGATTGGCAAAGGCTATCGGGTGCGGTCGGCCCAATTGGAGATGAATATGGTGGCCGAGGGATATTATGCCTCCAGCTGTATTCAGGAAATTTGCAAAAAACACGCTATCAAACTACCCATTTGTGATGCTGTTTACAGGATTTTGTATCAGCATCAACCCCCAAAGGAGGAAATGGATAAATTGGCAGAAACACTCAATTAACTTCTAAATAATGACAATGAAAAGAAAATTTGCACACAAATTAAGGGCCACAGCTCTTATTCTTGCCGGGGTGGGCGTCATGGCCTGGACAACTACTGCTTGCTCGGAAGACGGAACCGAACTGTCCAGCCCTACTTATAAAAACGGGGTGGTGGTGACCGCGCATCCGGAGGCTTCAAAGGTGGGTTTGGAGGTCTTGAAGAATGGTGGAAATGCCGTGGACGCAGCTGTTGCCGTAAAATTTGCATTGGCCGTAGTCTATCCCAATGCCGGGAATCTGGGTGGCGGTGGATTTATGGTCTATCGTTCCGGGGATGGGGAGACTGCCGGCTTGGATTTTCGGGAAACCGCCCCTGGCCAGGCCTATCGGGATATGTATTTGGATGAAGAAGGCAATCCCATTGCCGAATTGAGTTTGCGCGGGCAATTGTCTGCGGGCGTACCCGGATCGGTGGACGGAATGGTGAAAGCCCATGCACGTTATGGCACGATGGACTGGGCAGCCCTACTGGAACCAGCCATTCAATTGGCACAAAATGGCTTCCCCTTGACCGAAAGGCAAGCCACTGAGTTAAATAGACGTAAACAAACGTTTGAAAAATATAATCCTAACGGCACCGCACTCCTCAAAGCCGAAGGGGAATGGGCCGCAGGTGACCTGCTGATACAGGAAGAGCTGGCCAACACGCTGATTCAGATCCGGGACAAAGGTAGGGCAGGATTCTATGAGGGCGAGGTGGCCGAATTGATTGTGGCCGAAATGCAGCGGGGCAATGGCATTATCAGCCTAAAAGATTTAAAAAATTACGAAGCCAAATGGCGCGATCCGGTTATTGGTACTTATCGTGGCCATAAGGTGATCTCCATGTCTCCCCCATCCAGTGGAGGCGTAGGCCTGCTGGCGCTGCTCAAATCGGTGGAAGCGTTCCCGCTGTCCCAATGGGGATTCCAGTCTGACTCTACGGTGAGGGTCATGGTAGAAGCCGAACGCCGGGTCTATGCAGACCGGGCAGCTCACCTTGGCGATCCTGATTTTTATGACGTACCCCAATCCACGCTGATCGACTCGGCGTACAATGCCGCCCGTATGCACAGCATGGATTTCTCCCAGGCTTCGCTGAGTGATGAGATTTTCGCCGGAGAGATTGCCGCGCCAGAATCCGAGGAAACCACCCATTATTCTATTGTGGACAAGGATGGCAATGCGGTTTCTATCACCACGACTATCAATGATTCGTATGGTTCGCATGTGGTGGTGGATGGCGCAGGATTCCTGCTCAATGATGAGATGGATGATTTTTCGGCCAAGCCCGGTTCTCCAAATTTATATGGGTTATTGGGTGGCGAGGCCAATGCGATACAGCCAGGCAAACGCATGTTGAGCGCGATGACACCTACCATTCTGGAAAAGGATGGCCAGTTGTTTATGGTGGTAGGGACTCCGGGAGGCTCCACGATTATCACCTCGGTGTTTCAGGTGATCCTGAATGTGGTGGACTTTGGAATGGATATGCAGCAAGCGGTGGATGCACCACGTTTCCACCATCAATGGAAGCCGGAGCATATTTCACCTGAAAATGTGGCTATTGATTCGCTGACCCGACTTTCACTGGAGGCCTCAGGCTATACCTTCGTCAACCGGGGCAATATAGGCCGGGTAGATGCGATCCTAATATTGCCCGATGGTCGCAAACAGGGAGGTGCCGATCCGAGAGGTGATGATGTGGCAATGGGGTATTGAATATTAAGAAGATGAATGAATGGGATATTGGTATTTGAGGAGGAATAAATGGGATTTAAAGAAGAAGTAGCAGAAACCTATAGAACTATACAGGATGAAATCTGCCGGGGTTTGGAAGAACTGGATGGAAAGGCCCGGTTTGTAGAAGAGCTGTGGGAACGGGACGGCGGAGGTGGAGGCAGGACCAGAACCATTCAGGATGGTGACTTGCTGGAAAAAGGCGGGGTCAACTTTTCGGAGGTGCATGGGGAATTGCCGGATGTGATCAAGCGTAGTTTTGGGGTTGAGGAAGGCCAGTTTTTTGCTGCCGGGGTATCGATTGTTTTGCATCCGAAAAACCCATTTATGCCTATTATTCATATGAATATCCGCTATTTTGAACTCAATGAGGAAACCCGTTGGTTTGGTGGAGGAATAGACCTTACCCCCCATTATGTAGATAAGGAGGATGCCAGATACTTTCATCGGCAATTAAAACAAGTATGCGATTTGCATTCCCCTGCCTTCTATCCCGAATTCAAAACCTGGGCAGATAATTATTTCTATATCAAACACCGCAAAGAAACCCGGGGCATTGGCGGCGTATTCTACGATCGGCTTACCCCCGCAAAAACAGGATTGGACTGGCAGCAAATCTTCCGGTTTTCCTGCGATTTGGGGCGTGTTTTTGTGCCAACCTATGCACATTTGGCCCAAGGCAAACGAAATAAAACATTTACCGAGGCCAATAAAGCCTGGCAATACCTGAGAAGGGGTCGCTATGTGGAGTTTAATCTGGTGTACGACGCAGGCACCAAGTTTGGGCTGGAGACCAATGGTCGGGTAGAATCCATTCTGATGAGCTTGCCACCACAGGCCAACTGGCTCTACAATTTCAAACCCGAAGCTGGTTCGGAGGAGGAAGCTACCTTAAACTTGTTGAAAAAAGATTTGGATTGGATCTCCTAAAATCAAAGCGGAGATCACAGAAGGGAAAAGAATAAATGGTCAAATTCGAACGATTTACACTAAATAATGGCTTGAGGGTGCTGATCCATGAAGATCATGCCAC
>DATGNG010000151.1:0-4127 GCA_035306865.1 Sphingobacteriaceae bacterium | reverse complement strand
GGTGTTAAAGCCGATGGCATGCTCGCATAAATAGCCCTCATGTCCCGGCCCTCCGCTGATATTGATATCGGTGATATTGGGATTGATGGTGCCGATACTGACCTGTCTTTGTACGGTCATGGTGCCACAGTCAGTAGAAAGTGTCGCAAAGAGTGTTACCGGCCTTGGGTCGGGTGTATAGGGTCCGACCTTGCTCACAGTTACTGATGTTCCACTTCCGGAGATATTGACCAAACTGCTTGGGTCAGCACTCCAGCCCGTCACTGTTGCTCCGGATGGTAAGTCGGCAATGGAATAGACCCCGGAAATACAGATATAATCAGGGCCGGTAATAACTGAGTCTATACACTCACACAAACAATCAGCATTGGCTACGCTATTTCGGATAACATTCCCTGGCTGGAGACCAAAACCAAGGGTGAAATTGACTCCTACACTTGTATCATAGCAGTAACTCATAATCGTACCTCCACCAGAAGGATTGGGAGGTAATGCACACAAACCATCCTCTGTATATCCAGCACAGCCATCTATAGCAGTATTGTTGCCGTTCCACACACATGCGTGTGTATGTTTAGAACCAAATAGATGACCAAATTCATGGGCTATAACAAAAACTGTCCAACTATAAATTGGGATCAATTCATAACTATTGTAAATCCTAGAAACACATAACTTTTCGGCTATTGAGGGATTACATAGTCCGTTGAATCCAGTACCAGCATCTCCTCCTCCGGAGCCTGGTCTAAAAACTAGTAATTGGCCTAAATCTCCAGAAAGAGTAGTACGATACGATTTAAATTGTGTTAATAATAGGTTTGTATCAGTAGCAGTATAAGGATCAGGAGTATTCCATACAAATATTTCCGAAAGTCTCGTTTCAATATTTTCATTTTGGTATAATGTAGCAACTTGATTAAATACAGCCGCTACAAAGCCTTCCACAGCCCCAACACTCCCCCGTGTCTGAAAAATATCGTATTCGGTCTCAAAATACAATAGGACACAAACATCATTGGATAAAATGGCAGATTTAGATTTTTGAAACAGCACAGACCTGTTATAGTTCGATAACCCATCGTTATATGATCCACATTCAAACTTCATTTTCTGATTTAAATTCTTCTCATTATAGAAAATATGTTTGCTCTGTTCGGAATCCAATCCCAGATTAAAGTTACCTTCATCGGTAGCGATCACACCCATAACCTCATTATCCAGAAAACTAATACCCACAATACTATTAGGGTCATCTTTGACAACTCCTCTATAGTGCTTTATATCTTTTCTTGAGGGCAAGGTGTTTCCATCACTTGTCACAACCTTATAATTATAAAAAGAAGTCGGGACTTCAAGCAATTCAAGTTGTATTTGCCCTTTTTTTAAAGGGATAGTGACTATGATGGCCTTGTCAAGGCTATAATAGAGATTCCTGTTGTATTCAATAAAGCTTACTTCATTGGGATTGATAAAATGCTCAAGTAAGTTTTTTTCATCACTGACCAATGTGAACAGAGATGGTGTTTCGTTAAAAACTACATTTTCTCATTTTGCAGACTGCAGTCTTTCATATATTAAATTTTCCATTTTTTCAGATGTCTTTAGTCTTAGATAAAGCCATTATAAGGTTATTCAACCCGAACAAAATAATGGGTGTGTCCATCACCTGGAGCATAATCTATTATCATGTTATTGTTATTAATGCTGCAGGGTACATCACGTTGTTCAATTTTTAGGGTGAGTTTGAATTTATCTTCCATACCATCCGAGCTGGGGGTATTACTAAAGACAAAGGAATATTCACCATTAGTAAAGCCAAATACTCCTTCATATGTCCCGCTTACGATTAATAAACCATCTTCTTTGAAATGGTAAATAATATTGTTGCACGAGTAATCTTCTATTCTTGACCGTTGATCTTCTATTTTTGACGGTGGATTAAATGCGGATGTTCGAGTTTTTACCAACTTCCATTTGCCAAGGATATTATCGTCCGGGCCTTCTATTGCTGTCACGGGACATTTCAATTCATCATCGTTTATTTCCTGTTTCTGGCACGCACCCAACATAGGCAAAACCATGACCAGTATTACCCACAGGAGGTTTTTTTCTCCAATAACAACTATATTTTTCATAACAAATCATTCAAAATTCACAAACTAAATACAACAAATATATACAATTATCTGATAATTAGCACGTAAGGACGTCATGGCAATGTTGCCCGACGCTTTCATGTCAGCCAACAACCTGCTTTTTGTATATTACAACGAGAGTTTTGGGTAAAACGCTACACTTAGAAAAAATATTTTGCTTTCGTTCCAATCCGTGCTGATCTGACCGATATCAATTTCTTTCTTTCCCAAATTCCCCATATTTGTATGAATTTGGGGAATTAGTGTTTTCGCTAAAACACTATTTCCGAGAAATGAATTCATTTCTCGGAAATAGTGAAACCTGTGAAGGGAGTGGTTTTAAAAAAACATAAATCAATACAAGATTGGCCAAATTATTTGCTTAGTCCACAGGTTTTGAATCTGATCTATAATAATATTCTGAAATAAAGTAGCCTATTCAAACCAATCCTGCTGCAAGTCATCGATCTCGCGGCGATCTTTTTTGGTGGGCCTCCCGGCTCCACGATCCCTTTTCAGTGTGGGCGTATGGAAGACACTCTTATAGGCATGAGTATCTTCCTCCGGTGTCCGATCCTCATAATGCAGGGCAGCAGTTTGTGCATCTCCCCTGCGCTCCAGTAAACCGGTGACATAAATAATTTTGCGTTCAATACCCTTTTGGACCTGATAGGTATTCCCGATCTGCACTTCATGGGCTGGTTTGACATTCTGGCCATTGAGCTTGACCTTCCCCGCTTTGCAGGCCTCGGTGGCCAGGCTCCGGGTTTTGAAAATCCGGATGGCCCATAGATATTTGTCGATCCTCAATTTTTCAATTTGTGCCGCCATCACCCAAAGATACAGATTTTACCTTATACATTTACACGCTACTGACGACAGATCGGGAAAAAATGCTTTACTTTGTGGTGAATATTTTAGTAAAAATCATGATCGAAAACTTGAAGCAATTGGTAGAAGATGCCTGGGAAAACAGGCAGTTTTTGGAATACAAGGATTATCAGGAAGCCATTGAAACCGTGATCAAAAGGCTCGATGAAGGAACGTTGCGGGTGGCAGAGCCTATAGGCAGCCGGTGGCATGTCAATGAATGGATCAAGAAAGCCGTGATCCTGTATTTTCCGATCCGTCAGATGCGCATAGAGCAGGTGGGACCTTTTGTGTTCCACGATAAAATGAAATTAAAAACAAACTATAAGGAATTGGGAGTGCGGGTGGTTCCTCATGGAATCGCTCGATACGGAGCTTTTTTGGGTAAGGGGGTCATCATGATGCCTTCCTATGTCAATATTGGAGCCTATGTAGATGAGGGCACTATGGTGGATACTTGGGCGACTGTGGGCTCTTGTGCGCAGATCGGCAAGAATGTGCACCTGAGTGGTGGTGTAGGAATAGGTGGTGTGCTGGAACCGGTACAAGCCTCTCCCGTCATTATAGAGGATAATGTATTTGTAGGCTCAAGAGCTATTGTGGTGGAAGGTGTACATGTGCAGAAAGAGGTGGTTTTGGGGGCTAATGTGGTCCTTACTGCATCAACCCGGATCATTGATGTGACAGGCAGTGCACCAAAGGAATATAAAGGTGTAATTCCTGAGCGTTCGGTGGTTATCCCCGGCAGTTATCCAAAACAATTCCCTGCAGGGGAATTTCAGGTGCCCTGTGCGCTGATCATCGGGCAACGCAAGGAATCCACCGACAAAAAAACCTCGCTGAACGATGCCTTAAGGACCCACAATGTAGCAATATGATTGATCCCGATGACCTGAAGCAATCACTGGAAACCCTCCGTTCGGGTGGGGTTATCCTCTACCCCACTGATACCATTTGGGGGCTGGGTTGTGATGCGTTAAATGTGGCCGCAATAGAAAAAATCTATGCCATCAAAGGAAGGGACAAGGCTAAGAGCATGATCATTTTGCTGGAAAACGAAAATCAATTGGAAAGCTATGTGAGGGAAGTTCCTGATGTTGCTTATCAGTTGATCGAGTACAG
>DATGNG010000150.1:0-6782 GCA_035306865.1 Sphingobacteriaceae bacterium | reverse complement strand
TTTAATGTATTTATAAGTCGGAATATTATGCTTGTGTTTTCTGGAAATTGCTCATAGCCCCGTTCAAGTGTACTAATCAGCAGATTTGTCCTTTCCTTATTTTCATAGAGGTCTGCCAAATTATGGATATAAGCTGGCTTTGAAGTCCGCTGAATGTTGGTTAATGCTTCATATCTGGCAATAGCCTCATCCGCAAAACCCAATTGATGACTCAAATAGGCCAGATTTGGTTGAACATTATAGGTTTTGGATTCCAAAGAATCAACGACACGAAATTGTTTGTACGCTTGTTCGTAGTCTTTTTTGTTGAGCGCCTTGTTGCCCATTATCAAATGTCCATTCGCCAGATTTCTAATGATATGATTTATTTCTGGCTCATTTTCAAATGACAACTGCCTGTCTGTCAATTTGTTTAATGATCGCTGCGAGATTACAAGGGGATCCTCAGTATATTTAAGCGTACGATTTGAATCTACTACCGCAAGCGTGCTATACACCAGTGCGCGCAAAAGATTGTTTTTGAAGCTAATGGTATCCCTTCGGGTTTTATAAGCATCATCTGAATGTTTCCGTGCGGCTTCCAACAACTTGCGGTCACCTGACTTTGAATACAAGGCGTATTGATTATTACCTTCTTTGAGATTTGATTGGGCAAAAACTCCTTGGCCTCCTGTCATAAAACAGATGGAAAACACAAAGTTATAAATGATAATTTTATAACTACTGCTATTCTTCATTCGGTTCATCAGCTTCTTCCTCGTGCTCAACTTTGGCTACCGAAGCAATTTCATCATCATTTTTCAGGCTGATCAAGCGCACGCCCTGGGTAGCCCTTCCCATTACTCTCAATTCACTAACGGCTATACGGATCACAATTCCTGATTTGTTGATGATCATGAGGTCATCGTTGTCAGTAACACCTTTAATTGCCACCAATTTACCTGTTTTTTCAGTGACGTTGATGGTTTTCACACCTTTTCCACCTCGATTGGTTATCCGGTAATCATCGATATCTGTCCGCTTTCCATATCCTTTTTCAGAGACAACCAGCACCGTAACTTCAGGACTATCTACACTAATCATGCCAACGACTTCATCATTCGGACCATCCAGGGTAATTCCCCTGACTCCCGTTGCAGTACGACCCATCGGCCTTACAGTAGATTCATTGAATCGAATCGCCCTACCAGAACGCAAAGCCATCACAATTTCACTGGAACCACTGGTCAAACAAGCTTCCAACAATTGATCTCCCTCAGCAATATTAATAGCATTGATACCGTTGGTCCTTGGTCTTGAATAGGCTTCCAGCGAAGTCTTTTTGATGGTACCCTTCTTGGTACACATGATAATGAAGTTATTTTCAAGGTACTCCTTATCCTTTAGGTTTACAACCTTGATAAAGGCTTTGATCTTCTCTTCCTTTGGTATATTGATGATGTTCTGGATTGCACGCCCCCTTGAGGTACGACTGCCTTCCGGAATCTCAAAAGCCCTAAGCCAATAACAACGTCCGGTCTCGGTGAAAAAGAGCATGTAATTGTGGGCTGTTGCCGTGATAATATGTTCGGTAAAGTCCTCCTCACGGGTGTTTGAACCCAACGACCCTTTACCACCACGCCCCTGAAGCCTGTATTCACTTAGGGGGGTACGCTTCACATAACTTTCGTGGGAAATGGTAATGACTATTTCTTCATCTTCAATGAAGTCTTCCATTCTCATATCCTCGGCGGAATGCACAATTTCGGATCTTCTCTCATCACCATATTTCTCCTTGATCTCGATCAGTTCTTCTTTGATGATGCTCATCCGCAGATCCTCATCTTCAAGAATAGATTGCAGATACTCAATGGTTTTCATCAACTCGGCATACTCCTCCTTGATTTTATCCCTTTCCAGACCTGTCAATCTGCGAAGGGTCATGTCCAAAATAGCCTTTGCCTGAATATCTGACAATCCGAAGCGCTCCATCAGGCCAACACGGGCTTCTTCCGGGGTCTCCGAACCTCTGATTAACTTGATAACTTCATCCAGATGATCCAGCGCAATCAGATAACCTTCGAGGATATGTGCTCTTTTCTCGGCCTCTGCAAGCTCAAAACGAGTCCTTCTGACTACCACTTCATGGCGATGATCCACAAAATGATGGATCATATCCTTTAGGTTCAAAAGAATTGGTCTTCCTTGAACCAATGCAATATTATTTACACTGAATGAGGTTTGTAATGCAGTATATTTATACAAATTGTTTAATACGATTGAGGCATTCGCATCCCTTTTGATCTCATAAACAATCCGCATGCCGGTCCGGTCGGATTCATCCCGAATGGCAGAAATACCTTCCAGTTTTTTCTCATTTACCAATTCGGCAGTACGCTCGATCATGGTTGATTTATTGACCTGGTAGGGGATTTCGGTGACAATAATCTGCTCCCTATCATTTTTGGTCACCTCGATCTCAGCTTTTGCCCGCATCACGATCCGGCCGCGACCAGTCATAAAGGCTTCCTGAACTCCGGAATAACCATAAATAATACCTCCGGTAGGGAAGTCAGGAGCTTTGATGTACTGCATCAACTCCGGTATCTCAATATCATTATTGCCAATATATGCGATAATCCCATCTACGATCTCAGTCAGATTATGAGGGGCCATATTTGTAGCCATACCTACAGCAATCCCAGACGATCCGTTGACCAGAAGATTGGGAATACGGGATGGAAGTACAGTTGGCTCTTCGAGGGAATCGTCAAAATTCAATTGGTAATCAATCGTATCCTTATTGATATCGGCCAAAAGTTCTTCAGCAATTTTATTGAGTCTTGCTTCAGTATAACGCATTGCAGCAGGAGGATCTCCGTCCACTGACCCATAGTTACCCTGTCCATCCACCAATGGATAGCGAAGACTCCAATCCTGAGCCATACGAACCATGGTATCATAAACTGAGGAGTCACCATGTGGATGATACTTACCCAATACGTCACCCACTATACGAGCAGATTTCTTATAAGGCTTTCCACTGGTCACCCCCAGATCCAGCATCCCGTACAACACTCTTCTGTGTACAGGTTTCAATCCGTCCCTGACATCAGGGAGTGCACGGGAGACGATAACCGACATAGAATAATCTATGTAAGCGGATTTCATCTGTTGTTCCAGATTGATAGGGATTATCCGGTCATTTGCCGGCACCAATTCGTTGTCGTTTTCTGTTCCTTCAGCCATATACTCTTAAATTCAACCAAAACAAGCCACAGTAAATGCGTTTAAAATTACTGTGCGCATGCGAAAATAACAAATTTTTAGCTGACATACGAATTTTATTTTTCCTATGTTTGTGATAAGGACAACGCATTAAATTAACAATTATTATTGCTGGAAAATGAATTCATCACCTAAAAAGCCTGCCAACTCACCATCACTCACCTTTAGTTCAAAATTGGTGTTTGTAACCAAACTCATTCTGGTCTTGTTGATTGGTTATTCCCTTTCAAAATACGCCTCATTTTATCAACAATATCCTGTTTTTGCAAATTTGGCCTATGGTTTAAACACATTTCTCACTGCAAGTGTACTGATTTCGGTGGGACGTTATTTGATGATCTCCTGGTATAGCCGCAAAGGTCATGGTAGTGACCGTATGCGAAGCAATGTGCTGATGGGAATCAATCAGATTGCGGGAATATTGAATGTAATATTTGTCATTTTGGGAATCATGCTGGCCCTGGATATCAATCCAAAAGAATTCCTGACCAGTATCACCTTGGTTGCCATGGCAATCGCCCTGTTATTCCGGGATTATATTACGAATATGATCAGTGGATTGCTCATTATGTTTTCGGATCGCTTCTCCATAGGTGATTTTATAAAAATCGGAGATGATCAGGGTAGAATTATTGATATCACACTTTCAAATATTGTGATCCGAAACGACGATGACCATGCTGTGATGATTCCCAACAACTCGGCATTCATCTCCAATATTGTCAATCAAACAATTGAAAACACGAGAAAATTGGTTATTGATTTTAATTTGCCCCTCAGTAGTGCCCATGAATTTGACAAGCTTGAGAACCGGCTGGTTTCAATCATATCTTCAATGAAAGAAGAGGTAATTGTTGATAGCGTGCAATTTAAAGTGGTGTCCGTAAATCACAATGAGGTGCTCTTTAAACTTAGCTTTATGCTACAGGCAAAAAATAAATCCAGAAAAAGCATGATCAGAGACATTATTTTCAGGGAGGTATTAACTTATGATGCCCAGCTTTGTGGGGCCCAGCAAACAAAATAGAGTCAGGTCATTCGCAGTTTGACACATTTTACCTGATGATTCTTTCCCTTTTCCAGGATTAGGTCCGCTCTATATTTTGTAGGTTCTATATTGGTAATAAGGTTAGGTTTGTTGATTTCATTCCAAATATCCTGGGCCATGCCTTTGCTTTCTTCCAAATCCAATTCGGCGAACTTATGAAAATAAGATTCAGGATCCTGAAATGCGGTTTGTCTCAAGGATTCAAAGCGTTCCACATACCAATTTTTGAGATTTTTTCGTTTTGCATCCACATATATGGAAAAATCGAAATAATCAGACACGAATACCCGGGCTTCCTTCTTTTTTCCTTGTGAATTGACCTGTAAAACATTGATCCCTTCAAGTATAACCACATCAGGTTGCTTTATTAATTGCACCTGGTCAGGTACCACATCATAACCCAAATGGGAATATACAGGGGCGGTCAATTCCCCCTGGCCGGACTTGATTGCAGCTAAAAACGACAACAATCGCTTGGCATCATAGCTTTCGGGGAATCCTTTTCTATTGAGTATGCCTCTTTCGATCAAAATTTTATTGGGATAGAGAAAACCATCTGTTGTGACCAATTCGACTTTTAGGTTTTGTTTACTTAAAGATAGTACTCTTTGCAGAACGCGGGCAGTCGTACTCTTTCCGGCAGCAACACTTCCTGCTATCCCAATAATGAATGGCAGCCTTTTGGTTTTATTTTTCAAAAACAGATCTACATCATGGTGCAATTCCCAAAAATGCTTCATATGAATCTGCAGCAAGTGACTGAGGGGGAAATAGATTTCTTCTATTTCCTCTATAGTCAACGGTTCGTTTAGCGCCCGGAGCTTCTTTAGATCACCTTCACTGAACAAATGAGACGGGTGCCCATTGAGTTGCTTCCATTCCTCTCTTTCAATACTTCGGAATGGAGAGTGGGCTGTGCTATTGAGTTGATCGGACATGCTTCAAAAAAAATTAACCAAAAAATATGTAAGCAACAATAATTGCTGCTACCACACCTGCCAATTCTGCTATCAATGCACATGGAAGAGCATGACGGGTTTTTTTGATGGCAACGGAGCCAAAATAAACGGCCAAAACGTAAAATGTTGTTTCTGTGGATCCTTGAATCACGCAAGCCACCTGGGCCGCAAAATCATCGGCCCCATTGGTATGCATAAGTTCCACCATCAATCCCCTTGCACCACTGCCACTCAGTGGTTTCATAAAGGCCACAGGCAGGGCCTCAACAAAAGCGGTGTCAATCCCAAACCATGCAATGGCGGTACTGACCGCATCAACCAGAAAATCCATGGTGCCTGAGGCCCTAAATACTGCGATTGCCACCAAAATCCCCACCAAGTAGGGTATAATCTTTACTGCGACATCAAATCCTTCCTTAGCCCCTTCAATAAAGCTTTCATACACATTTATTTTCCGGAATAAGGCCAGGGCAATAAAGGACACAAACAATCCAAATAAAATAACATTGCTGGCAACCTTGGAAATCAATCCGATTTCTTCCTGGGGGAGTGTGGTAAAAAAGTAAAGGGCACCTCCTACCAATAGGGTCAAACTACCCAAATAGAGCATGATCGTTTTGTCAAGCAGATTGATTTTCTGATATATGGCTACCATAATCAGGGCCACAAATGTAGAACAAAAAGTGGCCAGCAGAATGGGTAGAAAAATATCGGAGGGATCGGCGGCCCCGGCTTCCTGACGATACGCCATAATGGAAATTGGCAGCAGCGTAAGGCTTGACGCATTCAGCACAATAAACATGATCTGCGCATTGGAAGCAGTATCCTTACTGGGATTGATTTCCTGAAGTTCTTTCATGGCCTTCAGACCAAGGGGAGTGGCGGCATTGTCCAAACCCAGGGCATTGGCCGAAAAATTCATCAGTATGGACCCCAATGCCGGGTGGTTTTTGGGTACTTCAGGAAACAGTTTGTTGAAAAAAGGTCCAACAATCCTGGCAAATATACCGATCATTCCACCCCGTTCCCCGATTTTCATAATTCCCAGGGCGAAAGTCATCATTCCGATCAGACCCAGGGATATGGTAGCAGCTGTGGCAGCACTGTCAAATAATGAATTTACAATTCGCTGAAAAACATCATAGTCTCCAAAAAAAACCAGCTTAACTACAGCAACTATAAACGCAATCAGGAAAAACGAAATCCAAACGTAATTTAATGCCATTCTATTCAGGTTAGAGAAGGTAAATATACAAATGTATCGGAATAGTCAAAGGCTATCGGCATGAAAAGGCCGGATCTTTCATTGATCCGGCCTCCTAATTTTTAATTATTGAATTTCCTTCAATCTATCAGTCAGTATATTAACCCAAATCAATTTAATAGAAACGTGGAGCTTTCGGAATCTTCAGTTGTAATACCTTCCGACTGAGCTACTACCTCCTCTATTTTTGATTCAATTTCCTGGGTAGCATGTAGTCCTCCACCGCTGACATTGATATGTGGTG
>DATGNG010000149.1:0-3599 GCA_035306865.1 Sphingobacteriaceae bacterium | reverse complement strand
AGTCAGAAATCGTATAGCATCCGTCTCCTCGACGCAACAGATCACCAAAGCCATGAAAATGGTTTCGGCGGCCAAGTTGAAGCGGGCGACCGGAGCGATTATTCAATTGAGGCCCTACGCCAATAAGTTGCGGGATATTTTGGCCAATGTATCATCCAGTGTAGAGCAGGGAACATCTCCCTATACGGTTGATCGCAAACCCAACAATATATTGGTTGTGGTTGTTACCTCCAACCGTGGGCTTGCCGGCGCATTCAATGCCAATGCCATCAAGACAGCTGTTCAATTGATCAATACGACTTATGCTTCACAAAATCAGGCTGGTCATGTTTCTGTGATCGCCATTGGCAAGAAGGGCTTCGATTATTTCTCAAAGATGGGATATAATGTTGCCAATCATTCGGAAGTGTATTCAGAACTCAATTTTGAAAATGTTTCCAGGATCACAACGGAGATCATGGATGGTTTTGTGGAAGGTCAGTACGACCGTGTCGAGCTGGTCTATAACCAATTCAAAAATGCGGCCGTACAAATCCTGACTACAGAGCAATTGCTGCCTTTATTGCCTCCTGCCGAAGAGGGTACTGCAACGGACACTGGTCAGATGGCTGATTACATTATCGAGCCTTCCAATGAGACTATTGTACAGGAGTTGATCCCGAAAGCAGTCAAAACCCAACTCTATAAAGCAGTTCTGGATTCCCATGCTTCCGAGCATGGCGCACGGATGACGGCCATGGATAAAGCCACCGACAATGCTGGCGAATTGCTCAAATCGTTGAAATTGTCTTATAACCAGGCCCGTCAGGCAGCCATTACCACCGAGCTCACCGAGATTGTGAGTGGGGCAGCTGCACTGTCCGCAGGCTAATACCAGTTTGTTATAGCGAAAGCGCGAGAGTAATCTTTCAAAACATTTACACCGGCCCTGATTCCAGGAGCCGGTTTTTTATATTTTGTCCTAAACAACAGTTTTTTCGTTGCACTACTTTTGTCATTTCTGCAACATTTCCCCGTAACTTGCGACTTAAAAGTAAAGATAGTAAAAAGATTGGCTTGGTGAATACCGGAGAATACGGGGATAAGGAATTGATAGGGCTATGCCTCAAGGGGCAGGAGAGTGGCTATGCCAGGTTGTATGATCGGTATGCTGTACCGGTTTATAATACCATCAGCCGACTGGTCAATCATCAACGGGAGGAAGCCGAGGATTTGCTGCAAGAAGTATTTGTTGATGTTTTTTCAAAAATTGAACGCTTGCAGGAGGTTGAAAGTTTTGAAGGATGGACCAAACGGGTAGCGATCAACAAGAGTATTAGTTACCTGCGAAAGAAACAAAAAGTGCACTTTCTGAGTTTGGAGCAGACACAATTGAGCGAAATGTCGGATGAGGGGATGGAAGAAGCTGTTTTGAAAGAAAGTCGTCTCGAAGAAATTGAAAAGGCTATTGAAGGATTGCCCGAAACAAGCCGAACGATTGTGAATCTGTTTTTGTTCGAGGGAATGTCGCAGGAAGAGATAGGAAAATTACTGGATATGTCCCACACTGCGGTCAGAAGTCAGTATCACCGGGCAAAAAACAGAATTGCCTCGCAGGTAAAGGGCAGAGAAGTAAAAAAAATTGGATAATGAATCAGAAAGACACAATGAACCAAAATGGTAAGCCGGAGCAAGGGGATTCCTTGCAGGATTTTGTTTTCCAACATCGGGGCGCTTTTGATCATAGGCTACCGGATCCTGCCATCAAAGAACGAATTTTGTCCCAACTGCAGGAAGCGAAGGAGCATGGAAAAGCGAAGGAGCCTGGAAAGGCAAAGATTCATTCGCTGCCGGAGGTAATGCCTGCCACCAAAACCCCTCGTCGCCTACGATTTTGGTCGGTTGCCGCTTCGGTTGCTGCGCTATTGGTTCTTGGTGTGGTTGCTTCGCTTTTGGTAGGGCGTAATAATGGAGGAGTCATCCCGTTTGAGGTTGAAATAGTGGGAAATGAAGCCAGCCAACAAGATAACGTTCCGGTTCCGGAGGGGCCAATTCAGAATGAGGCATTTCAGAATGAAGCATTTCAGAATGAGGTAGTAAAAATTGAGCCGGGAAAAGAAGAGCCCTTGCGGGAAATGCAATACAATTTCATTAATTCAAAGTCGGAGCCAAATAAAGTGCTGGTTGATACAAAAGAAAGCCGGATTCTGGCTTTATTGGAACCTGAGGAGCCTGCAAGTAAACGAATGGAGGCACTTTTGGAAATGGCTTCGATGCCCGAATTAACAAGCACTATGATGGCAAAACTAAAACACACCATCAACCATGATCCCAACAGCAACGTGCGATCCACTGCCATAGGGTTATTATTGGGTAGTTTGCCTATGGAAGAGCATTCTCAAGCCATACAGGAGGTGTTTGTACTCCAGGACGACCCGAGTATTCAATTGGAATTGATGATGGCCATGGCGAACCATGATACAATACAAATTAACAATTCCACAGCGGATCGTTTGATGGCCATCACCAAAAACCCACTGGCATTTGACTTTGTCAAGGAACAGGCTTATGCCGTCTTATTGAAAACCTGGTAATTAAAATTAAGCGTAAACAACAAATAAAGTAATATGAAAACTAAATGGATATTAATGGCCTTGTTGATAGGCTGCGCCACACTAACCTTTGCACAAACCAAAGAGCTCCAGGAACATCGATTCAAAAAAACATCGGGTACCTTGCGCATTGAAATGGGATTAGTAAATGTCGAAGGTTACAAAGGGGATGAAGTGATCGTGTCAAGAATGGTCGAAACGCGGGCCAAGGATCCTCGTGCTGAGGGATTGGTGGGCTTAAGCTCAAATGGCCTTGGAAGAAATGTGGAAGAAGTTGGAATTTTCATTCAGGAAGAGGGAGATGTGACCAAGATTCGGCTTTCCAAAATGGGCAAAAGTGATACTGTCTTTGTCAAAGTCCCGGAACATTTGCATGTTGTCATACAAGAGGCGGTCCTTTTCTATTCATCGCACAATATTTCGGTGAAAGGGATGGCAGGTGAACTTGAAGTTGCCAGCACCAGCGGGAATATTAACTTGCAAAATATTACCGGACCGGTCACTGCCAGAACCGCGGTGGGTAATATTGAAGCAGTATTTAACACACCAGTCAAGGGCCCTGTGTCTTTGATCGCTACAACTGGTTTTATAGATGTTGCATTACCTAAAAGTACTAAAGCAATGCTGGACCTGAACTCCATGATGGGGGAATTGTTTGTGGCTCCTGAATTGAATATTGATGTATTGACTGAAGATATTTCCAGCAAAGAATCCGGGGAGAAAACTACTACCGGTGCAGCTACTGTAGGTACTGATGGTACTGAGGTGGTTACTCTGAGTGGAAGGACGGTGGTTAGGACCGCGTCAGCGAGCATGTTTGACCGATTTGGTAATATGATGGTCGGCTTTCCTGGAATCAACAGCAAGGTAAAAGCCAAACTCAATGGCGGTGGTGAAGATATTATTCTCCGTTCCACTCAAGGGAAGATTTATTTGCGGCAAACAGGAAATTAACGCAAATAATCCGATCTTTGCTGCATGAATTGGGTCATTCTCATTATTGCAGGG
>DATGNG010000148.1:0-6318 GCA_035306865.1 Sphingobacteriaceae bacterium | reverse complement strand
AGGTGATACTGCTTCCTGGAATAATCAAAGAGCGCTTTGCCTCTAATATAATCCTATTACGAATAAATTCTCCGGCCTGCTTTCCCAGATGTTCTTTGCAAAGATTATTGAGGTGATTGGAACTGATTCTCAACTTATCTGCATAAAAACTGGGGAATTTCTCTTTTTTGAAGTGCAGCTCAATTAGGGTTTCAAATTGTTCCAATGTGGCTCTGACAGATGCAGAAGGCTTAGCCTCTTGAGTTTCAAACTTTCTATCTTCCAGCAAATGAAAAAAGTGCAGAAGAATGATCTGCAAGAGATTTTGATTTGGAAAACCTGATCCTGGCATCTCTTGAATCAACTCTTTCAACAGAAACCCAGCCCGTTCCCGTTTAAGGCTGGGCACAATAATCACGTTATCATCCGCCGATCCGCTAAAAAACCCGAATTGTCCAATATATTCCGGGTTCAGTAATAGTGAATGGAAAAAATCGTGACTGAAATTAACCACATATCCATTTGGAACACCCTCAAATTCCCAGGTATGGACCTGGCCAGGCGACATAAAATACGCCAGATAAGGTTTAATGGTGAAATTTGTAAAATCTATACTAAATCGCCCCTTTCCTTCCACAAATAGCACCAAATGGTAAAAACTGTGCCGGTGAGGAAAAACCATATCGGCATGTTTACGGATGTATTGCCCTAAATCCATCGCAAGAAAGTTTTCCTGACCCGATTCGGAAATACTACAATTGTCAAAAACAGGAATTTTCGCATCCATTAGTTTTGCAAAGATACGCATTGTCACTGAAATAAATATGGTAATAATTCACAATTCACTGGTAATTATTGCATGAATAAAATAAACTTTACTATCTTGCCTTGATTTATAAAATTTTCATTCACATTACTCCTAATTTTCCATGGCAAGAAAACTTACATTCTTATATGTACTTTGTTTATTCTGTACAATACCATTGGCCAATGCAAACAATTTTGGCGTTTTTAACCTCAATTCGATTTTACAGTCAGATTATTCGCCGGGTTGGGCCCGCTATCCGGCCATATCACCAGATGGAAAGCAGATTGTATTTACCTACAAAGGTGATTTATATAGAGTTGCGACAAGCGGAGGGAATGCCGTCCGGTTGACCTTTCATGAAGCACATGATTTTATGCCGGTCTGGAGCAGGGACAGTAAGCAGATCGCATTTGCTTCCGACAGATATGGTAATTTTGACATTTTTGTCATGGATGCCCAGGGGGGAGAAGCCAAAAGGTTGACCTATCATTCCAATGATGAATTTCCCTATTCCTTTTCGGCGGATGGTAACCATATTGTGTTTGGTGGAAACAGGCAGGATTTGGCAAGTCACAGGCAATATCCCACTGCATCCCAACCCGAACTTTATCAGGTTCCCCTATTAGGTGGAAGAGTGGAGCAATTGCTGACCGTCCCGGCCGAACACGTCAACTTCAGTGCAGACGGCAAGCACATGCTTTACCATGACAAAAAGGGAGGGGAAAATGAATGGCGCAAGTACCACCATTCCTCCATTGCCCGCGATATTTGGTTATATGATAATGAAAGTGGGAAGCATCGTCAGATCACGACATTTTATGGAGAGGATAGGCATCCTGTATTTACCGCTGACGGCCAATCCTTTTATTACCTGAGTGAAGAAAGCGGAACGTTCAATATTCACAAACGTCCCCTTGAAGGCAGTGCCGGGGCCAAACAAATCACCAGCTATTCAACCCATCCGGTTCGTTCACTCAGTGCTTCCGATGATGGAGTACTGTGCTTCTCCTATGATGGGGAAATTTACACAGTAAGAGAAGGGGCTGAGCCTCAAAAAATTGCAATAGAATTACGCACACAATCCGTGAACAACTCGAACTCCTATATTTCCATAAATGGTGGTGTTCGGGAAATGTCCATTGCTCCCAATGGCAAAGAGATTGCATTTATAACCCGGGGAGAAGTGTTTGTCACTTCCGTGGATGGAAAGTTTACCAAAAGAATTACCAACAGTCCGGAGCAGGAGCGTTTCGTGCAATTTGCACCTGACGGAAAGTCAATCGTTTATGCAAGCGAAAGAGATGGTAGGTGGCAAATTTTCAAAGCTGAGAAAGCCCGAAGCGAAGAACCATTTTTCTTTGCCTCAACCCTGATCACAGAGGAACCTTTGATCAGCAACGAAAAAGACAATTACATGCCTCAGCTTTCTCCTGATGGAAAGAAATTGGCATTTATTGAAGACAGGCGGACCTTGGTGGTTCAGGATCTGGGTACAGGAGCACGGACTGTACTCTTGACTCCAGAACATTTGTTTCACATGCAGGATGGCGACCAGTATTTTTCCTGGAGTCCGGACAGCAAATGGTTGTTGGCGAGTTATCGGCCAACGATGTCGAATGGAGAAGCCGTGTTGCTGGATGTGGAAGGCAAACAAAAAATGGTCAACCTGACTCAAAGTGGATACAATGACCGTTCTCCTAAATGGGTGAATGGCGGAAAACAGATATTGTGGTTCAGCAATCGCCATGGCATGAAAAGTCATGCCAATAGCGGTGGTGCCCAAATGGATGTTTACACCCTGTTTCTGACCAAGGAAAGCTGGGATCGCTACAATCTGGACAAAGATGAGTTTGATTTGCTCAAAGAATTGGAAAAGATCAACAAACCCTCCGGATCCGGCACAGCTGATAAAAAAGACGAAAAATCGGGAGGAGAAGATTCCAAAACTGCTTCTGTAGAGCCCATTAAAATTGATTGGGAAGGTTTAGAAGACCGAAAAGCAAGATTGACTATTCACTCTTCGTCCTTAGGGGATGCGGTTCTTTCCAAAGATGGTGAAAAACTGTTCTACCTGACCCGCTTTGAAAGAGGGGCCAATTTGTGGAGCACCAACCTCCGAACCAGGGAAACTAAAATGGAGATTGCTCTGGATGCCGCCGGGGGAAGTCTCGAGTGGGATCATGAGCAAAAAAATCTGTTTCTGCTGAGTGGAGGTAGGATCACCAAAATCAATCCTGACAACAATAGACGGGAAGCAGTGCAAATTGCAGGAGATATGTTTATGGATGAAGCAGCTGAAAGACAGCATGCCTTTAACCATGTTTGGCTACGCACCAAAAAAATATTTTACACTCCGGATATGCACGGCGCAGATTGGGATGCATTGCGCGAGCAATATAAGAAATACGTCTCCCACATCGGTAATAACTACGAGTTTGCTGAAATGCTTTCCGAGCTTTTGGGCGAGTTAAATGTATCGCATGCAGGCGCACGGTATTCGTCCTCCAAACCAGATGGGGATCAGACAGCTTCTCTTGGAATACTGATGGATTATGAGCATAAAGAAGATGGCATAAAAATCGCTGAGATCCTGATGGGAGGGCCGATGGACAAGGCCTCACTTCAGGTTACGCCGGGATCGATCATTGAGCAAATTGATGGGGAAGTTATTTCGAAAAATCAGGATGTGGCATTTTACCTCAATCGTAAAGCAGATAAATTTGTGCTGCTTGATATTCTTGACCCCGTGACCGGAAGCAGAAATCAGATTACCATCAAACCGATTAGCCTTGGAGCAGAGAATCAATTGTTATATCGTCGCTGGGTGAAAAGGAATCAGGAAGAAGTGGATCGGTTGAGCGGTGGTAAATTGGGGTATGTGCATATTTCGGGAATGAACGACGGACAATACCGCAATATGTATGATGAGATGATGGGGAAATATGCTGACAGGGAAGGCGTGATTGTGGACACCCGATTCAATGGTGGGGGTGACCTGGTTTCGGATCTTGCTATGTTCTTTACAGGCGAAAAGTTTTTGGATTATGCCACTGCCGACCGTTCGGTAGGGTACGAACCCACCTTCCGCTGGACAAAACCTACTTTGGCCATGTTTAACGAGGCCAATTATAGTGATGGCCACTGTTTCTCATGTGGTTATACCGAATTAAATATTGGAAAGACGGTAGGAATGCCGGTTCCCGGAACCTGTAGCTTTGCGGGTTGGGAGGTGTTGCCCAATGGAGTACGCTGGGGTGCAGTTCCTGTAAGTGTACGGAATAAGGCGGGAGAATGGATGGAAAACAATGAAACCAAGCCCATGTTTGAGGTGAAGAATCATCCTGATGTGATTGTAACGGGAGTGGATCAGCAGTTGGAGAAGGCCATAGAGGAATTGTTGAAGGATGTGTGATGAGGTTTTAGAGCTGTACCTTTAAGGACGTATTTAGTTTTCAGGCTGTACCTTTAAGGGCGTATATAGTTTTCAGGCTGTAACTCGCTCACTGAAAAAAGAGAAAGAAAAGCTAAAACACCCAAACTCACCAGCTTTGCTGGTTCAGACAGTGTGTGTTTTTGACGCTTTTCTTGCTCTTTTTTCCGGGCGTTCGCTCGCTAAGGCCTGAAAACTATATACGCCCTTTTAATAGGGAATAGGAAAAACCAAACTCACCAGCTTTGCTGGTTCGGACAGTGTGTGTTTTTGACGCTTTTCTTTCTCTTTTTTCCGGGCGTTCGCTCGCTAAGGCCTGAAAACTATATACGCCCTTTTAATAGGAAATAGGAAGCCCAAGTTCTTATGTTTGTTCTGCGACATGTTAGTAACTTTTCATTAATATTTATTTCTTATAAATTATAATTTATTATTTTTGTAGAAATAATATTGTTAATATGAAGCAGGCAAGGTATATCGATCCAACTACAGATTATGGATTCAAGCGGATTTTTGGCTCTGAGGTGAACAGTGAGTTATTGATAGATTTTCTAAATGGGCTTTTCTTGGGTAGAAAGAGGATTATAGACCTGGTTTATAATCAGAATGAGCATGTCGGGGAGAATGTGGAGACTGGGGCAGTTATTTTCGACCTGACTTGTACAGCGGATAATGGGGAACGGTTTATCATCGAAGTCCAACGGAGTCCACAGTTGAATCTGAAACGGCGTATGCTGTATTATGGTAGTAAACTGATTACCGATCAAGCTCCTAAAGGAAACCGTCGCGGGTGGAATTATGATATTAGTGGAGTGTATGTGATTGTTTTGATGGAGGGCTTTCGGATGCCCGGAGAGGAGGATAAAGCATATTTACATGATATTTCCTTGTGCAACAGGGATACAGGACAAATTTTCTATGAAGATTTGGGATTTATATATATCGAATTGATTAACTTTGTTAAAACTGAATCCGAGTTGAATAGTGATCTGGATCGGTGGCTCTACGTATTGCGGAATATGTCCAGGATGGATAAATTACCAATATATTTACGTAAACCGATTTTTGAGAGACTGTTTCAAATTGGGGAATACAGTAAGTTAAGCAAGGAGGAACGTACGATGTATGACAGAAGTTTAAGGAATAAATGGGATGCCGAATCTATCCGGCAAACTGCGGCCATCGAACTGGAGAGGGCCAGGAAAAATGGGTGGAATGAGGGTTTACAGAAAGGAAAGGAAGAAGGCTTGCGGCAAGGGATAGAGGAAGGTGTACAGAAAGGTATAGAGGAGGGTGTACAGAAAGGTATAGAGAAAGGGATTCAACAGGGTAGGGAAGATGAACGTGCTAAAGCGGAAGCAGACAAAAAGGCATCGGCCATTAAGATGTTGCAGAGTGGAATCAGTACCGAATTAATTGCTGATGTACTAAGTATGCCTATAGAAGAAGTTGAAAAATTAACAAAATAAACAGAATCCTTCTTAATGTCAATTTGATGCTTGCTCTGGCCAGCATGGAAGACCTATTGCTCTGGAGCAAAGGGCAGATGGAAAGCTTTGAACCAGTCGTGCAGCTGGTTGCTGTCAATGCTGTTTTTGCCGATCTGAAGAATTACTTCCTGGGCTTTGAAGATATTCCTTTTGCTTTCAACAATCCCGAACATATCGTGATCCGGAACGATGAAAACCATTACCTGCAACCTCGCCAAAGCCATCAACTGCACGATCTCCGTCCAATCCGAAATCAACGGAGGCACCACATTTACATTGGAATTTAACTAAAAGCACTCAGCCCTGTAATATCGTGGCCGGTGATCAGCAAATGGATATCATGTGTACCCTCATAAGTCACTACAGATTCGAGATTCATCATATGCCGCATGATTGGAAACTCTCCTGTAATACCCATTCCACCAAGAATCTGGCGAGCTTCCCGAGCCACGTTTAGAGCCGTTTCCACACTATTTCGTTTTGCCATTGAGATCTGTGCCGGAGTAGCCCGGTCCTCATTTTTCAACATTGCAAGGCGCCAGACCAATAGTTGACCTTTAGTAATTTCGGTTAGCATCTCTGCCAATTTCTTTTGTTGTAACTGAAATCCT
>DATGNG010000147.1:0-3495 GCA_035306865.1 Sphingobacteriaceae bacterium | reverse complement strand
GAGGTATTCGTTGTCCTCCTCATTGATTATACCATCGTTATTGACATCCAAGTATTTTACATCTCCGGGTCTTGTATCAGGTCTTAATGTAGGATAAGCATCTACTTCCTCTTGCGTCTGAAAAACTCCATCTGTGAGATACCCCCAATGGGAATTGATAGGAAGGCCCTCCTCAATAATAAATCTTGGCCCCGTAGTACTTCCAGAAATATAGGGGCCGGAATCAACAAGATCCAAAACTTTATTTCTATTATCACTGAAATTTAAGCCGAAGTCATATCCAAATTCTCCCACTCCTCTATAATTCAAAGCAATCTCGTAGCCCCTATTTCTTACAACCCCTGCATTTTGGAATGGCGCACCCAATCCGATTAAAGCAGGGATAGGAAGTTCCAACAAAATGCCATCTGTGATTTTCTGATAGTAATCTACTGACAATGAAACCCGATCTTCCAATATTCCCATGTCAAACCCTATGTTCGTTTGATGGGTAGTTTCCCAAGTCAACTCCTGGTTTGCCAAATTAGATTGGACAAACGCCTGTACAGGTTCATCATTGAACGAATAGTTAATTGCTGCAAGTGTTTCAAAAAAAGTATATAAATCCACGGCTTGGTTGCCTGTGGCCCCTCTTGAACCTCTTAGTTTCAATTCATTGATGATCGGTTTAATATTGTTCCAAAATGTTTCTTCCGAAAGCCTCCATCCCGCTGAAAATGATGGGAAAAAGCTGTACCGGTTGTTCTTGCTAAATCTTGAAGAACCATCATACCTAGCGTTCAATTCCACGAAATACTTGTCAGCATAGTTATAATTAAACCTGGAAAAATAGGACCTTAACCCCCATGCTGCATCGTAGCCTGTCGCATTCCGGTTTTCATTGGACCCCTCATTCAATGACTGTACATCATTATTGTAAAAATCTTGTCTATATCCAACGATCTCATTGTTCTGATTATCAATAGTGGAGTATCCCAATAAAAAGGTTAACCCATGATTGTCGATGTCTCTGGAATAAGTCAATAAACTATTCAACGTATATTCGGTCAGATGAATGCGTTCTTCATTCAACCGATTAACCAAGCGTTGAGCAACCCTGCCGTTCAGCGGGTCCCTATTATAATAGCTATTGGAAAATGTTTTGATTTGCCTGTTATTATTCCGCATGGCATATTGGGTGGAAAAAAGTAAACCACTTATTATTTCATAATCTACCTTAAAACTTCCAGCCAAATAGTTGTTAATTGTCCTGCTTTTGCCCGTTAGTTCGGCAAAAATAAGCGGGTTATTAGCCTGAGGCCCGAGACCGTACTCTCCTGTTTCATACCTTGGCCAGGAAAATTTACTGGCATGAAGCATATATTGAAAAAACCTATCTTCCCCATCTCCGTCAGCGGATAGGCCGGATGGCTGGACAGACTCGTTTGTTCTGAAATTTAAGTCTCCAGAAAACTTAATTTTTTCGGAAGCTTTCATATCCAAGTTGAGTCTGAATTCATTCAGGTTATCGCTAAAATTGGGAGCAATACCGTCGATATTTTGATGCCTGACACTCATTCTTCCGTTGAAATTTTCACTCCCTCCGCTAATGGAAAGGGAATGGTTTTGCTGTGGTGCCGTTTTAAGCAGACCCAGTTCTCCCTTTTGCCAATATGGAAAGGGTAGCGGATATTCCGGACTTGGGGCATTGCTTACGTAATCCTGAATATATTCTTCTGAGTAGGGTAGGGAGCGACCAGCATTGTCATGAGCTATATTTTCCAACCGGAAATAGCTTTCCAAATCCATATGTTCCGGCCTGTTTGTAACTTCCTGAAGTGCAAAGTAACCATCGTAGCTAACTTGGATCCCATCTTTAGATCCCCTTTTGGTAGTTACCAAAATCACACCATTTGCCGCTCTTGATCCATATATCGCAGAAGAAGAGGCATCCTTTAATACTGTGACACTTTCAATATCATTTGGGTTGATGTCACTGATTCTTTGTTCAATTCCATCCACAATGATTAAAGGGTTACTATCCCCTAAGGTAGTAATTCCCCGAATCCGTATATTTATATTGTTGTTGCCGGGTCTTCCTCCTTGGTCTAGAACGGTTACACCAGGAGCCAATCCTTGCAAAGATTGCCTAAAATCAGTCACGGGTCTTCTTTCCAATACCTCCCCTGATACTTGAGCTAGAGAATTGGTAATACTTAGTCTTTCCTGCACTCCATACCCCACTACCACCACTTCATCCAGCGAAGACTGGTCTTCTTCCAGCACAATGTTTATGACACTTTGATTGTCTACGGTAATTCGCTGTGACTGGTACCCGATAAATGAAATCAGTAAAACAGATCCTTCGGGTACGTCCAGGGAGAAATTGCCGTCGATGTCAGTCGCCGTCCCGGTTGTAGTGCCTTCTACAAGCACAGTCGCCCCGGGTATCCCGGCTCCGTTTGCGTCGGTCACTGTGCCTGTTATCGGAATCTGTTTAATGAGGGTGGCATTTTCTTCTGTAATTTCGTCCTGCTCCATCCCCCCCACATAGATCGAATTATTGACCTGTTTGAATTTTAAATGGCTATGCTTGGCAATTTGGACCAAAATGTCATTAACCGATTGTCTGTTTCCATCCAACAGGATGGGCTCAATATTCTTGAGCAAATCATCTGGAAAGACAAAAACATAATCCGTATGGGATTCCAGGCTTTTGAATACCTCTGTGATTTCCCAGGCTTTGGCCGGGGCTAGGCTTACAAAGGTTTGGTCAATGGGTTTAACCTGCGCATTGATGTCAGCTGCCATTAAGGTGGTCAGCATTAAACATTGTAATACGAAGCCGTACAATAAATTTTTTGACGCCATTTTAATTATGTACAGTAAATTTCTTTTCATAATTTTGATTAGGTTTTGATGATCGATTTCTTTAAAACTTGCAGGGTAAGATGATTCATTTGGCGATGGAGTACTTGCCCTGCTATTTTTTCATTTCATAGGCATGACTATTGAATTTGTACATTTTTGTCATCGATCTGGTAGACAAAGCCCACGGAGAAACTAAGCCCGTTCAATATATCCGCCAGGTTTTCATTATTAAAGGTACCGGTCACGGTTCGTTTTTTATCCAAGGAACTCTTGTCAGTGATGCTTACACCATACCATTTTTCCAACAGGGATAGAATTTCAGTAATACTCTTCTTTTGAAAAGTGATTCTGCCTTCTTTCCAAGCGGTCACCTGCCCCTCGTCAAATAAGCCTACCTCGATGCGATCATTTACAGCGGCCATTTCACCAGGATTTAAAATAACTTCCTGCATTGGATTTTTTACCGAAACCCTCCCTTCCGTCAGGTGTATTTCTACCCGGTCATCCCTCGAAGTGGCATTAAACGCCGTGCCCAAGGCTGTAGTGGTTACCGGGCCGGTTTCCAATCTAAAGGGGCGCTTTTCATCGGGGGCAATCTCGAAAAAAGCCTCCCCTTCCAACCTAACTACCCTATCTGACTTTCCA
>DATGNG010000146.1:0-6946 GCA_035306865.1 Sphingobacteriaceae bacterium | reverse complement strand
AAAAACCGCCATCAGCCACCGGACAAGAGCCGTTGGCAAAATGGCGGAATTTCTTCGTTCACTTTAATTCAAAAAAAATCATGCTTGTCCGCAGAATTAATTGGCTACGTATAATTTTATTGTTTTTTCTGGCGTTATACCATTTTTCGTTGCGTGCCCAACCCAATCGACAGTTTGTGATGCTGGATATGTTGGACAGTGCGTTTCAGGTGAACAACTATACATTGAACACACGGGAGTTGTATGGCACGGACCACACCCTGGAGTTGTATAATGTGCATATAGGTGCTGCTCTTGTATTGTTTACCGTTTTACCGGATTTTGCTGGTCACGAGTCATGGGAAAGGGTTGACACAGCTACGCTCAAAGGCACTATTGTTCAGTATGATTCTTTTCATCGGGCAATGCTTGCCAAGTATTCTGAATTCTACAATACACAGAAGTCCATGAATTATGCGTTGATCAAGAAAGAGGGAGAAGAGTTTTTTGTAAGCAGACATTGTTTATTTGAATATTTCAATTTGCGTGAATATCCTCCGGTGATCCATGCCCCTTACGGTACGGTCAATATAGGTCAATCTCCGTTGAGCATTCGGGAAATGAGGGAGGCTCTTGGTGAGCGGGACCTTAGGTGGCTCTATCCAACGGATATTAGAAACCATGGATTACTGAGTGACCAACCGATGATCCGCAGAGAGTATCTGTCCAGGATTTTGGAAATCAATGGGGAGATGGCCTATCAATTCTGGTCATTTACTGATTGGAATGTCTCTGATGGCTTTAATTATCACCGTGGTGCAGACCGTTTTATTTATCTCCCAGGTAAGGGTATAATCGGTGGGTCTTATGATTTTTATTTTTATTTTAGAGCTAAATTGGACTTTACGCCCCGATCGGCTCGTTATACGATTTCCATGGATGAGTGGTTTCAAAATATCCTGGATGAAAAGGTGATGCTGGCAGAAGAATTAAAAGATACTAACTCAGAAGGAGTTCAAATACCTTAAAACCGCCATCAAATAAACGAAGTCTGGACCCTGTTGCAGATTAGGAAATTCTGTTGGAACTTTATGTGATTCTAATTAATAATTCTTATGAGATTACTAAATAAACCCATTTATATCCTACTTTTCCTTTTCAGTATGCTGTTTTCAGGGAATGGAAAAGCACAACAAGTTGTGTTTATAAATGTTGCTATGCTGGATAGTGCATATCAAGTAAATCAATATACATTGAACGCAAAGGAATTGTATGGCACGGATCACACCCTGGAACTTTATAATGTATGGATAAATGATCAGTATTTCATGCTGTTCAGTGTGTTACCAGATTTTGAACAGGGTGGGCTTTGGGAAGAGATCGTTATTGGGGCAGATCATGAGATCATGGATTACAATCGATTTCAGGAGACCATCACTTCCCGAATTGTTGACGGAAAGTACTTTTCCAAGGATTTTACCTTTCGTCTGTTGAAGTTTGAAGGTAATCGCTATTATCAAAGCAAGTGGTGCTTGTTTGAGAACTTTAGGGTACTTCAGCTACCCCACCCATTGAATACTCCTCCGAACACACTCAATTTGGATCGAACTCCATTGACTATCAGGAATATGGGTAGGGAGTATGCGAAACTGTTCCCCGGTTCCAGATTTGAGATCAATCCCTGGGAATTCCATTTTGAAAGAGATGATTTTTTATATGGCTATTATCTATCAGGGAAAATGTCCATTAAAGGACAAACAGCTTATCGTTTCTGGACTTTTAGCGATTATAATATGGTGGATGGTTTTAACGTAAAACGGGGTGTGGACCGCTTTATTTTTATTCCGGGCAAAGGTATTGTGGGAGGTGCTTATGATTTTTACTTTGTATTTGATAATCCATGGAAACCGATTGCTCGGGAAAAAAGATATACAATATCGCAGGAACAATGGCTGAAAAATATCCTGGATGAAAAGGTGATGCTGGCAGAAGAATTAAAGGATATTGACTCAAAGCAGACTCAAATACCTTAAAAACCGCCATCAGCCACCGGACAAGAGCCGTTGGCAAAATGGCGGAATTTCTCAAAACGATGAAATATATTTAAAACCTATTTGGCCAGGTATCCCCCATCAATCGGATAGTAGGTTCCTGTCGCAAAAGAGGATTTGTCCGAAGCCAGCCACAGGATCAGCTCTGCCACTTCCTGGGACACCCCCAACCGATTCAATGCATGCTGGCTTTCCAGATATTGCAGGGCTTCGGGAGAAAGCGAACTTTCTACAAGCGTGGTCCGGATAAATCCCGGTCCAACTGCGTTGATTCGCACACCTCTGGTACCGTATTCCCAGGCAGCAGCTTTCGTCAGGCCCACCACTCCATGTTTTGCGGCAGTATAGGCCGATGAATTCGCAAAACCCACACTTCCCAAAATGGAAGCAATATTGATGATAGATCCTCCCGATTTTTCAATTTCGGGTATCTGGTAATGCATGCCATAGAACACCCCGTTGAGATTGATGTCGATGACTTTATTCCATTCCTCCACAGGATATTCAGAAACCACCGCACTGGCACCACCGATTCCTGCATTATTTACTGCAATATGCAAGCCCCCAAATTTCTCTACCGTTTTCTCCACCACGTTACGATTATCTTCCGGCGAGGATGAGTTGGCCTCCACAAAAAATGCATTTTCACCCAATTCCTTTGCCACTTGCTCGCCCAGCTCCACGTTCAGGTCTGTAATGGTGACTTTGGCACCTTCCTTAATAAATAATTCGGCTGTTGCACGTCCAATTCCCGAAGCTCCCCCGGTAATCAGGGCTATTTTGTTGTCTAATACTCCCATAATAATATTTAATTTGTGTGATATCCTGCAAGTTACTGCTTAATGTCCAACAAGAATGGTACTTAAGTCACACAATAAACTGATATTAAACATGGGGGTATGGGGTATGCCCTAAAGTTTTTGTAATTGAGCAGTAAAGTGTCTTAGCAATGGTGATTCATAATTGATCCGATAACCGCTATATTGATCGCGTTGCTGAAAGACTTCGATAATCACTTCGCAGACATAGTCAATATGGCTTTGGGTATAGACCCTGCGGGGAATGGCCAGGCGCACCAGTTCCATGGCCGGGGCTTTGTGTCGGCCATCAGCATCGTATTTCCCAAACATGAGTGAACCGATTTCTACGCCCCTAATCCCGCCCTTGAGGTAAAGGGCATTTGCCAACGCCACTCCTGGAAACTCATGTGCCGGAATCTGAGGCAGGAAACCCTTGGCATCCAGATAAATCGCATGTCCTCCTGTAGGCAAAATCATCGGGACGCCCGCAGCACTCAATTTTTCACCCATATATTCAATACTCCGCAACCGGTACCGCAAATAATCCTCATCCAGCACTTCTTCCAGGCCCTGCGCGATGGCTTCCAGATCCCTTCCGGCCAATCCTCCATAGGTAGGAAACCCTTCGGTGATGATCAGCAGGTTTTTGGCTTCCAGCGCCAAATCAGCATCATTGAGTGCCAGGAATCCCCCGGTATTGACCAATGCATCTTTTTTGGCGCTCATCGTGCAGCCATCTGCCAGGGAAAATGTTTCCTGAGCGATTTCCAGCATCGATTTATCCGCATAACCATTTTCTCTTTTTTTGATGAAATAAGAGTTCTCAGCAAAGCGACAGGCATCGATAAAGAATAGAATACCATATTTCCTGCAAATGGCTGCCGTTTCTTTCATATTTTGCATAGAAACCGGCTGACCTCCACCCGAATTGTTGGTAATGGTCATGACGCACATTGGAATATTCTCGGCACCCTTCTCCCGGATAAAGGCATCCAGTGCCTTTGTATCCATATTTCCTTTGAAATCGGCAATAAGTTGTGGGGTCTTGCCTTCCTCGGTCAAAAAGTCCACCGCCTCCGCACCAGAATATTCAATATTCCCCCTTGTCGTGTCAAAAAAAGTATTGCTCACAAAATATTTTCCTTTTCCGCCCAATAAGGAAAAGATAATTTTTTCCGCTGCACGCCCCTGATGGGTCGGAATAATATGTTTATAACCGGTTATTTTACGGGTCATCGCTTCGAATCGGAAAAAGCTGGGCGAACCCGCATAAGATTCGTCACCGACCATGATACCCGCCCATTGTTTAGCACTCATTGCCGTAGTGCCACTATCCGTCAACAGGTCAATCAGTACTTGATCTGAATGAACAAGGAATAGATTATTATGGGCTTCTTTTAGAAATTCTTTACGCTCTTTCTCGGTGGTAAAATTCAGAGGTTCTACCGATTTGATTCTGAAGGGTTCAATAATGGTTGCCATATGTCCGCTAAGTTTTTTGCCGAAAAATTTGGTTGATCAGCATTCCAGTTTAGCCAAATATAACACTATTGAAAAAGATAATACTATTGAAATTATAATTTACTTATTGTTTCTGGATCAAGTATTTTTGTATCTGGCTCAGGAATGTATTTTGGGCGAGAATTCTTTTCCTAACTACATTAATTTGGGGATTAGTGAAACCAAAAAACTATACCGGATCCTTATTTAGGTCAAATTTCGGACGGATCATCAGGCGGTGGGGGGTCGTCCGGATTGATATCATCCGGCTGACTATCATCGGGATCCTCCATATTGATCACTTCCTGTCCCACAAACCGCTTTCGGTTCAGCATATCCTCTTTGGAACGAGGCCTGTCTCCCGGCTTCCAGATAAAACCATCCAGAATTTCCAGTTCCTGCCGAAGCAAATGCAAAGGATAAATAGTGCCCTCCGTACTTTTGATGGGAATAAAATCCGTCAGGTCATCATTCTTTAGTAGAATTTTGATCCTGCTACTGCGATTGTGGTGCATATCGGTATAGCCGGTTTTTTCTTTATTTTCCCGGTAAGCGATACTTTCCGCATTTCCATCAACAAACATTCGTTCCAGCTCTCCATTAGTAAAAAATCCAGTGATTTTTCTTCCCTTAATTTGATTGTATTTGCTCGAATCTTGTTTGGTGCTGACTATAAATGCGCGGTTGAGCAGCAGCAAATTGTCTATTTTTTCATTCTTAATCTGAATGTATAACGAATCCCCGGACAGTTGTGACCCCTGGGCCCATGCCATGGGCGAACCGAAAAACCGCATCATGGAGTCAGGGTACCCATAATAGGCAGAATCGGCCACAGCCTGGAGATCAGACTTGAACATGCGGACATTCCGGTAGGCTTTGATGATCCGGGTTTTGGCTGTGTCGCTGTGGAGGGAATCCCGAGCCAGGCTATCCGGTATTTTTGGTTTTTCCATAGCGAGTGACGCCTGAATCATCAGGCTATCTACTTCATTTCCTGTTGGAAAGGAAGCAGTCTGGCGGAGCAGGCTGTCCGCAGCCAATTCCTGGGTAATGCGATCAGCAGAGGAGTTTGCTGTTCTGGCTGGGGCCTTGGGGTCGGTTTTTGGTAGGGTGCGGGTACTCAAGGAGTCCGCCTTCAGGGAGTCCGTCTTCAAAGAATCCGCCCCCAGAGAGTCCGTCCTCAGGGAGTCCGTCCTCAAAGAATCCGCCCCCAGAGAGTCCGTCCTCAGGGAATCCGTCCTCAGGGAATCCGTCCTCAAAGAGTCCGTCCCCAGGGAATCCACCCTCAAGGAGTCCGTCCCCAGGGAATCCGCTCCCACCGGATTCACCCTTTCTGGTTCCCCCATTTCCAATTCCCCAAAATCCTCCTCCGGCTCCTCCAACTGACCACCCTCCCGGTCCAGATGAAAAACCATCGGCACATAATCCTTCAACAAAATCATCCTCGAATATAAGGTGTCCGCCGTCATATACACCGAATCCATCTTTTCATCCTCCTTCATCACCATGGTGATCAAAGCCTGATCTGTCAGCAAAATGGATTCATCCTCCTTGTTATATAAACCCTGCATCCCATCAGCATAAAACTGATCAGCCGTATCCACAAAATGTACATTGCGGATGGCACGTCCATTTCCCGATTTTCCATCATAAAAAAGGGTGTCACCCCGCAGCATCTTGGAAGCCTCGGTATAAAGGTTATTCTTATAAAATTCGGCCCACTCGGATTCGGTGTTGTAAAATCCCTCTTCGGTATAGAGGTTTTCGCCATTTTTCCCTTTCAAATTGGTAGGCCCGTAAAAATAAGTGGTTTTCTCCCCACTATTATAGCGCATGGTATCGGTAAAAATGTGCACATCAGGGGTCCGGACAATCACTTCATGTCTGAAATACGCATCCTGGGTCTCCCTGAAGTACCAGGCGTTTTTACTAATGATAGTGTCGGTTTCATTCACAATCCGTCCACCTCCGGTATAGGTGCCGATCCCACCTCGCATATTATAGGTCAAATAATTGGTGGTCAATACCGAATTTCCATCTACCATCCGTACATTTTCCGTCAATATCGCCAATTGGGTTTCGGCCGCATAATTCAATTTTCGGGCATAAATCATGGTCCCATTGGACTGGGTGATGATTATATTCCCATAGGCATCAAAAAACTCACGCCCCAGATCATCGTTGTAGAGGTAGCCGCTATCCGCGGAAAGCGTGGAGCCCTTATGTTCATACACCGGGCGGTAATTGATCATGTGTCCCGTCATCCCATCAATGCGGCTATGTGAAGAAGAAATCAATTGCATACGGCTTTCCTGCTGTCCCAGCATAATGGAAACAACAGCGAATAACTGGAAAAAAATAAGGATGAGCTTCTTCAAAACAGAAACAAAAATATGCATTTTTGCTATTATTTACCTGAATAATAACATTTTTTAACCTTACCTTTGAGTTTATGACAGAGCTGCAAAAGCGGTTTGAACGATTTATCGTTGAGCAACAGTTGTGCCAGCCCTCCCAACATCGTATTTTGGTCGGTGTGAGCGGTGGGAAAGATTCAATGCTATTGCTCCATTTGCTCGTGCAGGCCGGCTTTCAGACGGGGGTGGCCCATTGCAA
>DATGNG010000145.1:0-5525 GCA_035306865.1 Sphingobacteriaceae bacterium | reverse complement strand
TTGCTTCTTTTCAAAATCAGTTTTCAGCAAGGAGAGTGTCGGTTCGTCAGCAGGCTCCATCCACAACTCCCGTTTCTCACAACTTAAGGTCAACAAGAGGAAAAGGAAGATAGGAACCCCAGACTTAAATAGTCTTTTCATCATACTAATAGGTTTTTATAACTAAACAATACATATCTGTGAGACCCTGTTTGTGAGGATTGAAAATACAATACTCAGTCCCTGCTGAGTGGCATACTCATACAATGAAAGCCCCCTCTTGCTCTTGACAATTCAGCAGAAGGCATCAGGATAACAGTATCCTGAATAGCGTCAACTGTGGTTTTTCCTGATTCGAGATCCCTTATCAGATCCCGGCCATCCACAAGCCCGAACCCTGCCTGTACAAAAGCTTCATTGGTTTTGTCATTCCGGTCATATGCAAGTACAACACCTTCCTTCAATGCTAATACATTGCAGCTGTCCGTCCATTGTTCCCGGGCATCGAAAGGAAACTCATCATTCCCCGAAAGTATAATTTTTACATCCCCTGAATCGGCCTTCAGATCATGAACACTGATATCGACCAGCAAATCCTCCAAGCTCTTGAAGTACTTTGGGGCCAGACCTGGGGTATTTGTAAATTGGATAATTTCCAAGTCACTTTCGCCTGATCCGTGGGCACCAAGGGCTTGATTGATCGGATCTGCCTTGGTTTCATCAATTCTCTTGTTGGAAAACTCGCCAAGCAATACCCATACATTGCGCTTCAATTGGGTAAAAACAGTATCAATATGCATATAATCCCTTTTGTTTGGGATACGCACTACTGTCACCTTATTCACAATATTTTCGGCAAATAGCAAACGGACAACTTGTGCAGCGGCTTCCCTGCTGGTCCGTTCGCTCACCCCCACCAATACATGGTCAGGCGAAACTACCATGACATCACCCCCTTCCAGGGTTACTGAAGGCTGCTCCCCCTCCTCGGGCAATAAAAAGTGATGCTCTGTTTCTTTTAGTTCGATGATCTTATCCTGGTAACCAGCAAATAACGGATGGTGGAAAAACACATACTTGGCCAGCAAAGCTTCCCGTTTACGGGCTTCTTTCATTGGCTTATTCAGCAGGATATGATCGTTGATCACGATTCCTATATCCCGGGTAAAAATAAAATTCGGTGTGGGTGGAAAAATCATTTCCTCCTTTCCTTCCTTTTGCCAGGTTCCGCTGAAAAATAATTTGGCTAAGTCGGAAGGACCCAATTCCATCAATTGCTGTTGCAAATCAAATGAACAGGCTTCCATAGCACAAACAGAAGCAACTAATTGGCTCTTGATGCCATCATCATGCAAAATATCGATCAACAGTGATTGAAGTTCAACTACCTTGTCAGACTGGAAATATGAAGGGTGGCCCGGCTTGAAAAAATCCCGATTCCCTTCCGGATTATCAATGTCCGCTAATTTGCCTTTGATCTTTTCTATATCCAAAAAATAAAGCAAAAGCTTGATATAATGGTCATACTCATCTTTCCGGATGGTGTCGAGGTGTACAATATCTTCAAACAACCAATCCTGGGCCTTTGATGGCACTACCTTACCCAAGCCGCTATCTGGACTATGGATAAGTACTCTTCTCAATCGACTGGTTTCGTAAGAAACAAAAACAGGTTTGGACATGTTAAAATAATTTTAATCATCTCAAGGTTCCATATTCCCAACCTCAGGGTTTAATCCTCCCAACCCCAGGGAGCGGGCGGTGCTGCAACCGGCTTACTCAGGTCGAATATCACAGTAAATAAGCGGTCGGTACCCAATCTGCGAAGATTGTAGGTGTATTGTTGTTCATTTAGGGTGATCCACCATACATTGGAGGATGCGTAGGGAATACGTGTTGCAGTTTCCGGGTCAGCTGGGAAAAATTGCAAATTTGGAAATCCACTATTTGTGGAAGTACCACCATACTGTGTCACCTCATCCTCACTTCCATCTTCATGGCGATGGTCATGTTTAAGGGTGATCACTCCATCATTATAGGTCAACACCCAAGTGCGGGAGCGGTCTTCTCCAACAAAAAACGGGATCCGGATCGTGTTGGCATCACAGGCCCTTACATGCATTACCAATCTCTTTCCATCAAACTCGGGTTGGGCTACGCCTGGGGCCAATTGCCCCTCATAGGCATTGCCACAATGTTTCTTGAGGCTTTCCCAAAATTGGGCTGCATTATTTACTTCCTGAGCAGTCCCCAATTGGGCAAAAAAAACCATCAAGGCTAAAAAAAATCCGGATCTCAACATCATTCAAGTCTTTAAAAAGGTGAAAATTCAATTCAGTGCAATTGCGAATCTAACAAATTATTTTGTCTTTTGCGCAAGCTCTCCAATTTCCCCCATCATATCCTGTGCAATTTCCTCTGCCCTTTCCTGCGAAGGAGCTTCCGTATAAATACGGATGATGGGTTCGGTATTGGACTTGCGAAGGTGCACCCATTCATTCTCAAAATCGATTTTCAAGCCGTCAATAGTTGAATGGGGTGTATCCTTATATTTTACCTGCATCTGTGAAAGAATGCCGTCAACATCCAGATCAGGAGTGAGGGTGATTTTGTTTTTGGACATAAAATAGGCGGGATAGGTAGCTCGCAATTGGGTCATGGTCATCCCTGAATGGGCTAAATGGGTCAAAAACAACGTAATCCCCACTAATGCGTCCCGGCCATAATGGGTATCCGGATAAATAATCCCACCATTGCCCTCTCCACCGATCACGGCATGGACCTCTTTCATTTTGGTCACCACATTGACTTCCCCAACGGCTGCGGCATAATAGGTTCCTCCTGCCGCTTGGGTCACATCGCGCAGGGCCCGGGTCGATGAAAGATTGGAAACCGTGCTGCCCGGCTTATGCTTCAGAATATAGTCAGCAACCGCTACCAACGTGTACTCCTCACCAAACATTTCCCCATTCTCCATCACAAAACACAGACGGTCCACATCGGGATCCACCGCAATTCCAAGATCTGCTCCCCTGTCTTTTACCCAGACCGAAAGCTCGGTCAGGTTCTCGGCCAAAGGTTCCGGGTTGTGCGGAAAATGTCCGTCCGGCTCGCAATACAGACGGTGAACGGTTTGCACCCTCAGCGCCTCCAGCAATTGCGGTACAACCAATCCACCTGTGGAATTGACAGCGTCCACCACTATTTTGAATCCAGCTTTCCGGATGGCCTCCGCATCCACCATAGGCAGGCTGAGAATATGGTCAATATGCTGCTGAAAATAGGTTTGGTCTTCCCGCACCCGGCCCAGCTCCTCTACAGGAGCAAATTCAATACTTCCGTTTTCAGCCATTTCAAGCACGGCTTTCCCCTCTTGATCGTTGATAAACTCCCCTTTCTCATTGATCAGCTTCAGCGCATTCCACTGTCCGGGGTTGTGGCTGGCAGTCAGGATAATTCCCGCTGCCGCTTTTTCCAGGGGAACAGCGATTTCTACCGTGGGAGTAGTGGAAAGACCTAAGTCAACCACATCTATACCCAGCCCCTGTAAAGTACCAACGACCAGATTCCGTACCATCTCTCCTGAGATCCGGGCGTCCCTGCCGATGACTATTTTATTTATCCCTGTCTTTTGTCTGGAAATCTCCCCAAAAGCAGCTGTAAATTTTACAATATCTATGGGGGTCAGCGCTTCACCCTGCTTTCCCCCTATGGTACCACGAATACCTGAAATGGATTTGATCAATGTCATAATCACAAACATAGGGAAAATCAGGAAAGTTTAACTGAATTTTTCTTATTTCGGATTTTATACTTACCTTTGTTGCAACATTGTTTAAATAGTAGATCGACAATCCATGATCGACCAGCTTATTGCCCTTGATAAAGAATTGTTTTTGTCTGTCAATCAAGGCATGAGCAATGCATTCTTCGATTGGCTGATGCCTATTCTCCGCAACCGCTTTACCTGGGCTCCGCTTTACCTTTTCATTATCATTTTTAGTGTCAAAAACTACAAAAGGGAAGGTTTTATGATGATTAGGGCACTTTTACTGAATTTTGCGATTTCTGATTCGGTATCCTCTAAATTGGTTAAAAATTCGATTCAAAGACTGCGGCCTTGTAATGATATTGAGCTAAGGGAACAGATGGTCCAACGGGTGCGTTGCAGCGGTGGATATAGTTTCACTTCTTCGCATGCGACCAACCATTTTGCCATGGCGGTGCTTCTCATCATTCTATTTTACAGACGATGGAAACACGTCCTCTGGCTGGCATTACTTTGGGCAGCCTCCATCAGTTTTGCCCAGATTTATGTAGGGGTACACTACCCGCTTGACATTTTGGCCGGAGCATTATTGGGAGTCCTGATCGGACTGACCAGCGGCTTTATCTATAACCGGATCCGTAATAAGTGGATGCCGGAAACACAATAACTGAAAATTTCCCGGAACAGCATGATGAGTACCTTTACCATTGTATCCATTTTATTTCTTTCTGCCTTCCTCAGTGGAGCTGCAGTGTTTTTTGTCAAAAGGGACAATACCAACCTGTTGAAACTGATTCTTGCTTTCAGTGGTGCTTATCTGTTTACAATCACAGTGCTGCACCTGATCCCGCATGTTTATCATAGTGGCAGCAATGCAACCATCGGTCTTTGGGTACTGGGTGGTTTTCTTTTTCAGATTGTGCTGGAGCAATTTTCCCACGGCATCGAACATGGTCACGTTCACCAATCACATGGTACAACGGGATTGTTTCCCCTGGGAATCATGATCAGTCTCTGTTTACATGCCTTTATCGAAGGGATGCCTTTGGCTTCGAATCATCAGAATGAGTTGGTGTTCGGGATTGCTATCCACCATATTCCTGCTGCATTTGCCCTGGCTTCCCTGTTGGTCAATACGCAGTTGAGCAAACAGAAAATTTACCTGATGATCTTTGTTTTTGCGGCCATGACACCTGCCGGTTATTTGCTTAGCAAAGGGATAAGTTCGGGGAATATGGGGAATATTGAACAGCACTTCGACAAAATGATGGCTGTGGTCATCGGGATTTTCCTGCACATTTCCACTACCATTTTATTTGAATCGGGTTCGCAAAATCACCATCACTTCAATCGCAACAAAATGATCGCGGTCATGGTTGGGGTATTGATCGGGTTGGCAAGCTTGCTGCTCGGCGGATCACATGATCACAGTCACGGATCGCATGATCATAACCACGATCATGGGCATCATGAGGGACATACCCATTGAGTTGCCGAAATTTTTCTGGCAGGAGAATCAACCTCTCAGTTTATCCAATAAAAAATTGAGTTGAGCACATTCCTCTACACTGAGGTTTTTGGGTAGAAGATCCTGCAAAAGCATGGGCTCTTCCAGATTTCGCAGGGCATTCATACCCCTCTCGGTGATAGTAAGCGCCACTGCCCTTCCATCACATTCACTTTTGCAGCGATGTACCAAATCCTTGCTGACCAAACGGTCCACAATACGGGAAATGTCTGATTTCCTTTCCAACATGCGCTCCTTGATCATGGCATT